>SKOL01000020.1 GCA_007120055.1 Anaerobacillus sp. | reverse complement strand
CCGCCGCTGAACAATTGGGATTGGACTTTATTCCGGTTACAGAAGAGCAATTTGACCTCGTCTTTCGCTGGACAGATGAAAATGAGAAAGTACTTAATCACTTATATGAACTGATTTGTTCAAATGAGTTTAAAGAAAGTATTGCAAAAATTCCAGGCTATAAGTTAAAAGAAGTAGGGGAAATCAAATATCAAACGAATTGAGGGGAGCTTTAAATGAAAATCAATCGTAAAGTGATAGCAGGGGTAGTAATTCTTGTTATGCTAATGATGGTAGCTTGTACGAATAACGACACACCTACCAATGAAGACGCGAATCAATCACCACAAGAAATGATTTTAGCTACAACAACGAGTACATATGATAGTGGCTTATTAGATGAATTAATTCCGATCTTCGAAGCAAATCATAATATCAATGTGAAAACAATCGCAGTAGGTACAGGACGAGCGTTAGCAATGGGAGAGCAAGGTGAAGCGGACGCGCTACTAACACATGCACCTGATGCTGAAATGGAATTAGTAGATTCAGAGGATGTTATTAATAGAAAACGAGTGATGTATAATGATTTCATTATTATCGGACCTGAAGCAGACCCTGCAGGCATTAGCGGTACGAATGTAACCACTGCATTTCAAAATATTGCTGAAACTGGAGCAACTTTCGTTTCTAGAGGCGATGATTCAGGAACACACAAAATGGAGTTAAACCTATGGGAAGCTGCAGGTTTAGATCCAACGAGTGAAGATTGGTATGTAGAAACTGGTCAAGGAATGGGTAGTACACTTCAATTAGGTGCAGAGAGAGATGGCTATATATTAACAGACCGAGCGACATATTTATCGCATGCGGAAAACTTCGAACATATGGTTATTTTAGTAGAAGGTGACGATGTATTACTAAACATCTATCATGTGATGCAAGTAAACGATGAAAAGCATGAATTAGTTAATGCTGAAGTGGGATTACTTTTTGTAGAATTTATGGTAAGTGAAGAAGCTCAAGAAATTATTGAGGTTTTTGGCATTGAGCAATTTGATCAACCACTGTTTTTCCAATATACAGAATAACGATTAGGTGAGTGTAGCAGATGAATCTTTTTATTGAAGGAATATTAAAAGCCATCGAAATGCTTATAAGTGGTGATCGTGAAATTTTTCAGATAACCATTACAACATTACGGGTTTGCTTAACAGCCATTTTAATCAGTACAGTTGTAGGTATTCCTTTAGGGGTTCTATTAGGTTTGAAATCATTTCCTGGTAAAAGAATGGTTCTTGTTTTTGTGAATATTGGCATGGGATTGCCGCCAGTAGTGGCGGGGCTTTACATTACGATGCTATTATGGCGTTCTGGTCCATTAGGAAGCTTTGGGTTACTTTATACGACACATGCAATTATTATGGCACAAGTATTAGTCTCACTACCTATCATTATTGGTCTCACCTCAGCTGCTTTTCAACAGATTGATAGTAAGATGCTCATGCAAATTAAGGCGCTAGGGGCAACAAAGTTTCAGAGAATTAGTCTATTGTTAAGAGAAACGAAACTAGCTATTTTAGCAGCGATTATGGCAGGGCTTGGTCGAGTTCTTGCAGAAGTTGGGGCAGCGATGATGGTTGGCGGAAACATTAAAGGCGATACTCGAATTTTAACAACATCAATGGTTATGGAAGTGTCAAAAGGAAATTTTGATGTCGCAATTGCCCTATCATTTATTTTAATGACACTCGCATTTATCATTACATTTTTATTAACATCATTACAGCAAAGGAAGCGGCGTGTATGAACATATTACAATTAAATGATGTAAAGGTAGTTGCTAACAAGCAGGTTCTTTTGGATGTTCCAAGTTTCTCTATTCAGCAAGGTGATTTGTTAGGAGTGATTGGTCCAAATGGTGCGGGAAAAAGTACGTTGCTAAAGGTATTGTCATTCTTACAATCCCCAAATGAGGGGAGAGTAGTTTATAAAGGTGAAGAAAAGCATGCTAATAATTTAAGTTTAGATATTAGAAGAAGGTTTGCTGTCGCTATGCAACAACCACTGTTATTTGATATGAACGTTCAGCAAAATGTTGCGCTTGGCTTAAAGTTAAGAAAAGAAAATAAAAAAATGATAAATGAAAAAGTGGGCTATTGGTTAAACAAATTTCAGATTGATCATTTAGCAAAAAAGAATGCTTTATCATTATCAGGAGGCGAAGCACAACGAGTTAACCTTGCACGTGCTCTAATTTTAGAACCCGAGGTACTATTTCTTGATGAACCGTTTTCCGCTCTTGATTTTCCAACAAAAGCGCAGCTTATTCAAGATTTAAAAGAAATATTAAATGATACTAGTACTACGACTTTTTTTGTTAGTCATGATCTATTAGAAATTAAACACTTAACAAAAAGTTTAGCAGTGATTATGAATGGAACTGTCAAGCAAATTGGGAACACCCAAGAGGTTATTGACCAACCAAATCAAGCTGTGGCACCGTTTTTGAATAAATGGAAAGAACTCTATACGTTATAAAAAAAGAAACGGGGATTAACCGAAGCGTTAATAGATCCTCGTTTCTTTTTTTAGATGCAATGAATTTCATAATTCATTATTTTCGTCACTAAGATCAATATATAGTTGCGTCAAAATCGTTCGCAAAACTATATATTGTTTAGTGTGACTCGTTTTCGGTAATTATGAAATTCACTCGATTTACTAATTTTAAGACTAACAAGTTATAAATATTAGCGATGGATTTCAGCCCGTCTGATTTTTCATCATAATAAATAGTAACGTTTTTTATATATGTAAAAAAAGGACAATTGGTACGACATATACCTAGAGTGAAAAGTTCGTTAGTTGGAAGGTCGAAAGTTGGAAAGTTGGAAAGTTGGAATGGGGACAACTGAATTTCACATAAAAGCTAAAGGCATCGGTTATGTGCGTTTTGATTGAAGAAAGGCGGATGATTTCGTGAACGAGCCTCTGAGATTCGTTAGAAGTGCTCCTGCGGTTACTCGTCGCAAAACTGCTTGAAGTAAATTCTAAGATGTACCTCATGATGTGATTGAGGTCAGTTGCTTCACTGCGAAGAGAAGGAAATCATCCGCCTTTTCCATATTAGATGGTGACGATGCTTCGTCATGAACGTTGTGTATGAAAATAGTTCTTTTTATTTGTTGTATTACACAAGTGGTTAAACGCCTTTTTTGAAAAATTAATATATAACAGTTGAAATCGTTTTTCTTCTGTTATATAATTTAGTTAGATAAAACAAATTGTTATATAACATTTAATGATTAAGAAATTTATTGGGGGGAATTGGATATGACTAAAACGGAATCAATAGCTCGTAAAATTCTAGGTTGGAAGTTAAATCGGTGGGACAGATGGTATGATTACGAAAAGGCTATCTTTATTCAAACTTCGAAATTTCAACCAGAGAAAAACCTTGATCATGCGATGTTAATCGTTGATAGATTAAAAAAGTTTGGCTTTTCATATACTACAGATGGGGTTTCAGAGGCTTGCTTTAATGATGTAAGAGCAACTGGAAATACGTTAGCAGAAGCCATTACAAATGCAGCCCATTCCATCATTGAGAAAGATTCAACTGTTGATAGCAATAAGCTTTGGCGACAATTGTGCTAAATATTCTATAGATTTTTGAAATGTTTTGTGGTTCAATGAATTTCATAATTCATTATTCTCGCCACTAAGTTCAATATATAGTTGCGTGATGTGGCTCATTTGTGGTAATTATGAAATTCACTCGGTCCTTTGATATTTTGTGTTAGTATCACAATTATATTTTTTGAATAAAAAGAATTCTCCGGCGCTTGTTGACAATTAAATATAATTTAGATATCCTCTTTGTAGAAATTAAATACCTCGTTAGGTGAGGCTCCTGTGTAGGAGATATGCTGCTGCCCAAAAATGTCGAAAGACGCCAATGGGTCAACAGAAACCATCGACATAAGGTGGTTTTTAATGTAGCTGGATTTGATCCTATGCCGCACAGTGCTAAAGCTCTACGAATGGAGGAACAATGTTTATTTGTATTGCCTTTCAATTGGCAATCAAGTTATTTTTGTTGTGCGTATAGGCACCTTCATTCGTGAAGGTGTTTTTTTTCATGCACTAATGATGATTTAGTTCAATAGTATAAAAGTATCGTAGGCATATGTCTCTGATACTTCGAGGTGCTTCTACGTTTAATCTAGTAAGGAGGTGGGGAAATGGACAGTGACTCGAGTAGGAGAAACATTAAATTTATATTTCATACAAACATACAAAAAAACGAGAAATTGAGGAATTCCATTTCTACATCAAAGATGCTAGGTTTGATGAATTCCTATTAGGAGGGAATCGTCATGGTGAAATTAGACCAACAAAATCGTGAAAACTACACAAACCAAATCATTCAAACGCTTGTTGACCAAAATATGAGCGATTTTAGAGAGTTATTTTTTGAGTTACATCCTACAGATCAAATCGATATATTAAATACAGTAACGAAAAAGCAAAGAGGGATCATTTACAAATTTGTAAAGCCTGAAGAATTCGCTGAAATCTTCCAAGGGTTAGAGGTCGAAAAGCAAAAGCTGTATATTGCTGAATTACAGCAAAATTATGCTATCGATGTGATTAATAATATGCCATATGATGATGTAGCTGATTTTTTAGGTGAATTACCAGAAGCAACGAAAGAACTATATTTAAGCAAGATGTCAAAAGAAGAAGCTGAAGAAGTTATTCATTTATTGAAATATGATGATCAAACTGCTGGAGCAATCATGACAACAGAGTACATTTCTGTTGCGTCTCTTGATACGGTTCGTAACGTGATGGATCGCTTGCGTTTAGAAGCGCCTGATGCGGAAACGATTTATTACCTATATGTTATAGATGAACAGTTGAAATTAGTAGGGGTTGTTTCTTTAAGAGATTTAATCATAGCACCACTAGACCAAAAAATTGAAGATGTGATGCTGACTAGAGTTCGTTCCGTCGAAACGCATACGGACCAAGAAGAAGTCGCGAGAATTATGAAGAAGTATGACTTTTTAGCAATTCCTGTAACAGCTCAAGGAATGCTTGTTGGTATCGTCACAGTTGATGATATTATGGACGTTGTTGAAGAGGAAACAGAAGAGGATTTTGGAGAAATCTCAGCGGTGAGAGGCTCTCTTGATGCCAATATATCTGCTTTCGCAGCAGCGAAAAAGCGCTCACCATGGATTATTATGTTAATGTTTTTAGGGCTCATAACAGCTGGAGTGATCGGCGAGTTCGAAGAAACACTTGAAGCTGTAATTATTCTTGCAGCATTTATTCCATTAATTATGGATTCGGCAGGTAATACGGGTACACAGGCGCTAGCGGTAGTTGTTCGTGGTTTAGCGGTAGGTTCTGTTGATCGTTCTTCGATAGGGAAAATGTTGAAACGTGAATTTGGAACTGGTTTGCTATTAGGGTTGTTCTGTGCGATTACCTTATTAATTGTCGTTCCGTTGTTATACCCTGAGGGTGGTATTATGCTAGCTGGAATCGTGGGTGTCTCATTATTTATTACATTAAGTCTTTCAACAATGGTAGGTGCTACTGTTCCACTAATCATTAATAAATTAAAAATTGACCCAGCCGTTGCATCAGGTCCATTTATTACAACGATTAACGATATTATGGGCTTAATCATTTTCTTCTCAATTGCAACTGCGTTATTAGAATATTTGCCACAATAAATAAAAAGGGTGTTCCATAATTAATTGTCAAATTAACAATTAAGATGGGCACCCTTTTTTGTTTATTTCTTTTGGGGATCGTCTTGATCAGAGTCAAAATGCTCAAGGACCTCTTCCTTCACTTCATCAAGGACTTCTTCTTTTACTTCTTCAATAACTTCCTCTTTAATTTCTTCATATAACTCTTCTTTTACTTCATCGTAAATGTCACTTTTAATGTCGTCGTACATTTCTTCACGAATCGTTTCTTTAATCGTTGTTAATTGCGCTTTTGTTCTTTTTTTCTTTATTTCCTTCAAGTCTTTGCTAAACATAATGATGATAGAAAAGCACATCGCTACCATAATGACAGCAAATGGAAGAGCAGCTACGATTGATGCCGTTTGGAGTCCTGTTAAACCGCCACTTAACAAAAGCACTGTTGCCGTACCAGCGATAAGTAGACCCCAAATAACTTTTATACCTAGTGAGGGTGTTAAGCTTCCTTTAGAAGTCATCGCCCCTAAAACGTAAGATGCCGAATCTGCTGAAGTAATAAAAAATATTAAAATTAAAAACACAGCTATTCCACTCATAAACATTCCTAATGGTAGCTCACTTAAAGTCACGAAAAGAGCGAGTTCAACGTTGTTCATGACAACATCAGCAATCCCTGAGCCTTGTGTTTTGATAAGATGAAGAGCGGTTCCACCAAAAGCAGTAAACCAAATAAGTCCTAAAGCTGAAGGGACGATAAGAACACCGAAAACGAATTCACGAATCGTTCTGCCACGAGAAATTCGAGCAATAAACAAGCCCATAAACGGAGCCCAAGAAATATGCCATGCCCAAAAGAAGATCGTGTAAGCACCGAGCCAAACACTATCGGTAAATGGAGTCATCGTTAAACTCATTGGCACTAAATTAGCAATATAACCACCTAAAGTCGTTACAGCACTTTCGGCAATAAAAAGAGTCGGACCAAAAACAATCATGAACACTAATAAAATTCCAGCGATCGTTAAGTTCGTAATACTTAAAATACGAATTCCACGATCTAAGCCTGACGCAGCCGAGATAATAAACAGGATTGTTACAATAAAAATAACAATTAATTGTGTAACAACGTTATTGGGAATATTGGTGAGGTGTGAGAGACCACCAGTAATTTGAATGGCACTTAATCCAAAAGTAGTTGCCACACCTGTAGAAGTTGCAATGACAGCTAAAATATCAATCCCTTTCCCGAAACTACCGTGTGCCCTTTTTCCTAAGATGGGGTAAAAAGCACTACTAATTAGAGCGGGTTGATCTTTTCGATATTGGACGTACGCTAATGCTAAGGCGACCAGTGAAAAAATAGCCCAAGGATGAAAGGCCCAATGGAAAACGGCATAACGTAAACCAATTCGAGCAGCATCTGCGGTTTCTGGAGTGACTCCGTATGGAGCATCGATATAATATAATACCGGTTCAGCTACACCCCAAAATACGAAACCAACACCAATTCCTGCTGAAAATAACATACCAATCCAAGTATAATATGAATATTGTGGAGTTTCATCTTGTTTACCAAGCTTTAACTTTCCAAACGGGCTAATTGCTAGAAAAAGAATAAAACCGATAAAAAAGGCAGTAACAATCATATAAAACCAACCGAAGTTTTCAATCGTTAAACCAAGGAAGTGATTGGCAGTTGATTGCAAAGAAGTTGGAGAAATAATCCCCCATGAAACGAATAAAGCGATAATAATACTTGAAATATAAAATACAATTCCTGGCTTTTCTTTTACATTCATATTCATAAATTTTTACTTGTCCAGAGATTTAATAATTCCAAATCGACAAGTCTACATAACCCCCTATATATTTAATAGTATAGTATTTTTATAGTATATCACTAATAGTAGAGTTAAAAAAAATAATGTCTTGAAGTATTTGTGGAAATTCTAAAGTGGTGTAAAACAAAGAAGATCCGGTTATCGTATGAAGTGGCCTTACCATTTTGATGCAACTAATGAAGTAATAGTAACGAAAATGACAGAAAACTAGCTCTTTTATCACAGTATAAAAGATTGCTAGTTTTTCTTTATTTTATTGTAGGAAAGATGATGCATAAGGCTTTTCGGTAGTTAGTTTATAGTAATACTTTCAACCTAAAATGATTGAGAGAAATTTGTAATATATTGTATTTTGGAGTCTCTCATTGTTTTTTGTAGGTGATAGTTACTAATCTAGCGTTAAAATAATATGAGATTTATGACTTATTGGCTTTTATAATTTGCTTGTAATATGATTGAGTCAACAACAAAGATCCTACAACAAACGACTAAACTCGATAAAGGCAAAGCTGACGAAAGTTAGTGACGCAAAGCTACAGGGGCTAAGGTGCATAGGACACTAGGCCAGCCAGTTACCGAAAGAAATAGGGAGTTTGTTTTGTGCTGCTCTAATAAGGGCAGTGTATATATCTACTATTATAGTAGGCTAACCCCACTTTCGGTAAGGTGGGGTTATTTTTATTGATGGAGGTGAAATTGAAATGAAGCAGCTCGTTAACCTAAGTAATGGAAAAATTTTAGCTAAACATGTAACAGAAGCGTACAGTTTCTGGTGGCGATTACGCGGTCTGATGTTTACTAATACTTTTCCTTCAGGTGGCGCACTGCACATTAAGCCCTGCCGTTCGGTTCACACATTTTTTATGAAGTATGAGATTGACGTACTGTATTTAGATGGCAACTTTCGAATTGTCGGGATCGATATTGCAATCCCACCGGGAAAAATAGGGAAGAGCTATACAAATGCAAAGTCAGTTGTAGAACTTCCAGCAAAAAAAGTTTTGGAAACAGAAACGAAAATTGGTCATTATATTAAAAAATTTTAAGGGAGCGATTATACATGGTAGATAAGTTAAAGCAATTAGTGATGGAAGAAGAAGGACAAGGTATGACTGAGTACGGTTTAGTATTAGGGTTAATTGCAGTAGCAGCAGTAGCAGCATTAGCGTTACTAAGAGATGAAATTGTTGATATGTTTGATGATGTTGTAGACTTGGTTGAGAATCGTGAAACAGGCGGTGAAGGCAGCAATTAATATTGATTGAAGCAACACTCTCAAAAGTGGCTTTGCGTTCTTGAACGTAAAGCCCTTTTTAAAAAGGAAACCGTTTGAACATTTTCCAAAAAGAATGTGAGGGATTGAGATGATATTGATCAATCTTTTTTTAATCATTATTTTAAGCATTTGTGTTTTCACAGACGTAAAGAGTCGAAGAATTTATAACAAAGTCATCTTTCCTAGCCTTCTTATCGCTTTATTATTGAACTTAATCATAGATGGTTGGAATGGCATGTCAACTACAGTTATTGGATTTTTTCTCGGTTTAGCGATTTTAATCATTCCGTTCTTTTTTGGTGGGATGGGGGCTGGAGATGTAAAGTTGCTTGCTTTTATCGGTGCACTAAAAGGGACTTCATTTGTCTTTATGACAGCCGTTTATATGGCTATAGCTGGAGCAATCATTGCGATCGGAATTCTTGTATTTCGTAAAGGCTATGCCAAAAAATCTTTATATTTTTTATATGGAAAAAAATGTGGTTTACCAACACCGTCAGCATTTGATACTAGTTCGTTAAAAGTAAAATATCCATACGGTGTAGCGATTGCCCTCGGTGCAATATTTGCACTCGTATTTCAGGAGCTGCCATCATTATGATGAAAGAGGAAAAGGGACAGTCGTTAGTAGAAATGGCCTTATTATTACCAGTATTACTCCTTCTCTTAATAGGAATATTTGATTTAGGTCGAGTGCTATATACGTCAATCCACCTTCATTTAGCAACTCAAGAAACCGTTAGATTAGGGGGATTAGGAGCAAGTGATGCAGAGATGACTTCTTTTGCTAAAGATTACGTACATATTGGTGATGTTTCATTATTAGAAGTTGATATTTCTCCACTTGAAGGACAACGAGTTTCCGGAGAGTACGTGACAGTTACGCTTGAATATCCGATTGAATTTTTTACTCCTTTTTTCTCAAGGGTGATTCCGTCGTCGTTTAAGATGAATGCTAATTCAACGATTAGAGTTGAGTGAGGGGGAAGGGTAGATGCTACTTAAATTATTCAGAAAAGAACAAGGCAATGCTCTCGTCCTCGTTTCATTTGCTATGTTAGGACTCCTATCAATTACCGGGCTCGTCTTAGATGGTGGTACGTTGTATATGACAAAAAGTCATTTGCAAAAAACCGCTAATGCAGCTGCCCTATCTGGCGCCCAAGAGCTTACTGGAACTGACGAGGTTGTTGTTGAAAAAATAATTGAACGTGTATTAATGGAACATGGTGAATCGGAAAGTTTGAAGTCTATTTCGATGACTTTAGAAGATCGAGTCGAAGTTGAGTTATCAAAAGAAATAAAGCCTGTGTTTTTAAAATTATTTGGCTATGATACAGCAACAGTGGAAGCGCAAGCAACAGCAGAAATAGGCACAATGGGTAGAGCCTATGGGGCTGCACCTTTAGGAATAGACGAGTCAATTGAATTAGAACTATATAAGGAATATAAACTGAAAGTCGATCAACACGAAGTTGATACTGGAAACTTCGGTGTGTTAGCTCTCGGTGGGACCGGAGCAAGTACTTATGAAGAGAATTTACGAAATGGTTATAAGGATCAAATTGGACGAGGTGATATCCTAGATACCCAAACAGGAAATATTTCTGGAAAAACTAGATCAGTTATTAATGAATTAGTACAAAATTGCCCGTATAGTCCTGGAGATGCAATTGAGCGTAATTGCTCTAGAATTCTATTAGTACCTGTTTACAAACCATACTATACGAGTACAAATCAATTAAAACAAGTGGAAATCACAGGTTTTGAATATTTTTTTGTCACGGAGCCGGTGCATTCAAATGACACTACGATTACGGGAATATTTATAAAAATGACAGGGACAGGAATAATCGACCCTGGTAGTAGCTCTCTCGGTGCGTACAGTATTAGATTGACAAGGTAGGTGGGGAAGTTGAGATCAAAATTTATATTACTATTAGCCATTGTTATGGGAGTGATTACCACGATATTGTTTTATAACTATATGAAGCAGTATGATGCAACAACAGTGGTCAATGAAAATATGGTTGAGGTAGCTGTAGCCACTCAACTATTAAAAAACAATGAACGAATTACGCTTGATAAGGTTGAAGTAATGAACATTCCAGAGAAAGGACTTCACCCTCAAGCAGTTACAGCGGTTGAAGAGTTAGAAGGACTTATCGTTAATGCTGATATTGAACAAGGTGAAGTTATTTTAAATCATCGAGTTCAAAGAGAAGAAGATGAAAAACTATTTGTTTCTAGAAAAGTAAGAGATGGATTTCGTGCGGTATCAATAGGAGTTAATTTTGTTCAATCAGTTTCTAATTTAGTTGAACCGGAAGATTATGTCGACGTTGTATT
The DNA here is from genome assembly GCA_007120055.1 of Anaerobacillus sp. The sequence goes on along the minus strand of SKOL01000020.1, from coordinate 10,853 downwards.
TAGCGAAGTTATTAAAGTCGATGACGAAAATATTGTTAATACAGAGTTGATATTAGAAAATGTTCGTGTACTAGCGGTGGGGCGAAAATTGATTGAATCTACAACTGGTGAAAGTTATATGGAATATAGTGCTGCAACATTAGAATTAACGCGTGAAGGAACAGTAAAACTCATAAATGCTTCAGAGCGAGGTAATATCCAGTTAACCCTACATAGTCGAGTGGAAGAGGAATCATAATTAAAAATTTAAAATTAAAAATGAAAAATTAGCGAAAGGTATGCTACGGAGAAAAAGACTATAAAAATTTAAAAATTAAAAAACGACGAAGCATAGACTTTCACAATTTTAAATTGTTAATTAAAAAGCAATGGAGGTGGCGGAGAATGACTCAGCGTGGTGAGATTATAACTGTAGTTAGCGCAAAGGGTGGAGTCGGTAGGACAGTATTGACCGTTAACCTTGCCATTGCCCTACGAAAAAAGAATATTAGGGTTAGCATCGTTGATGGTGATTTTCAATTCGGTGATATTAGCCTTGCACTAGATCTACAATCGACACTCAGTATTACCGATGTTGTTGAGGAAGCAGAATATTTAGATCAACATAGTCTTGTAAACTTTTTAAATAAACATGAAAGTGGGATCAAAGTATTATCAGCTCCTGAAAAGCCAGAGCAAGCAGATTTGATTACAGATGAGCTCATTTATCAAGTGTTACACCTTTTAGCAATCGAACATGATTATGTTTTAGTTGATACTGGTGTTGGACTACAGGAGAATAATTGCGCTTTCTTTGAAAAAGCTGATCAAATTTTACTAGTGACAAATTTAGAAATGGCGACGTTAAAAAATACGAAGTTAATGTTAGAAACATTAGAGGCGTTGGGACTTGGTGATAAAGTACAAATTGTTATTAATCGTTCAACAATGGTAAGTGTCATTAATGCAGCAGAAGTGCAAGAAATATTAGGAATTGAAGAACCATTTTATATTCCAAATGATTTTAATGTTGCCTCGAAATCTCTAAATATAGGGGTTCCTTTTGTTGTTAATCAAGGAAAATGTGATTTATCGAAATCGTATTTTAAAATGGCGGAGCAATTGACCTCAAGGCGGGAAATTTCAGTTTTTAAACAAAAAGAACCATCCGTTTGGTCTAAACTATTTCAAAGGTCAAAGTACGCAAAGGAGGGGGGATAACCATGAGTCTCTTAAAGAGAATTCAACAAAAAAAATCTGAACAAGATGAAGTGGTTCAGAAAGAGGTCCCAACGCCGACAGCACATAAGGATCTTATTACAGCTTTTAGACAGCCTAAAAAAACACAGCCGTCTCGCGAAGTAGAAATAGCTGTAAAACCAAATCAAAGACGAAAGGAAACAACGAAACATCAAGAGTTAAAAGCGAAGTTACATAAAAGAATCATTACGGAATATAAAGATGCAGACGTCGATGAAATTGTTGATAAATTAGACGAATTAGCGATTGAGATTATTAAAGAAGATGAAAATTTTCGTGGCAATATTGACCGCAAAAAAGTTGTCACGGAGTTAAGTAATGATTTAACTGGATATGGACCAATTAATCCGTTACTAAGTGACCCTGACATTTCAGAAGTGATGGTTAATGGTCCGAATCAAGTTTTTATTGAGCGAAAAGGTAAAATTGAGCTTTCTAATATAATGTTTCGTGATGATGAACATGTCCTTCAAGTTATTGAAAAAATCGTTGCCCCGATTGGAAGACGAATTGATGAAAGTAGTCCGATGGTTGATGCTAGGTTGCCTGATGGTTCGCGTGTAAATGCGATTATACCGCCGTTATCCCTTGTAGGACCAACAATAACGATCCGAAAATTTTCCCAAGATCCATTTCAAATCGACGATTTAATTGGATTTGGTACATTAACCGACGAAATGGCAACGTTCATTGAAGCGTGTGTAAAAGCCAATCTAAATATTTTTGTAAGTGGTGGAACTGGTTCAGGAAAAACTACCACATTAAACGTACTATCTTCTTTTATTCCAAATAACCAACGAATAATTACGATTGAAGATGCTGCTGAATTACAATTATGGCAAGATCATGTAATTTCGTTAGAGTCGCGCCCGCCGAACATTGAAGGGAAAGGAAGTATTACGATTCGTGATCTAGTTCGAAATTCATTGCGCATGAGACCAGATCGAATTGTCATTGGTGAAGTTCGTGGTGCCGAAGCTTTAGACATGCTTCAAGCGATGAACACTGGTCATGACGGCTCACTTGCGACAGGACATTCAAACAGTCCACGTGATATGATCTCAAGACTTGAAACCATGGTACTCCTTGCTGGAATAGACCTTCCGGTAAAAGCGATCCGTGAACAAATTGCTGGAGCTATTGACGTTATCATTCAACAGTCAAGACTTAAAGATGGGACGAGGAAAATTGTTAATATTACAGAAGTACAAGGAATGGAAGGGGACGTTATTGTCTTACAAGATATATTTACGTTTGAGCAGGAAGGGGTAGACGAGGAAGGGAAAATTATTGGTCGCCTCGTACCAACTGGAGTTCGACCTAAATTTTATAGTCGATTAGAAAGTTCAGGAATTTATATTCCACCTAACGTATTTATCGATGGAGAGGAATGGGGAGTATGACAATTCTTCTAACTTTTCTTGTATTATTTTCATCTTGCATGTTATTTATTGCTCTTTTTCAAATACTATTTTTAACGGATAAACATATCCACAATCGAATCAACCGCTATTTAAAAACAAACAAAGAAGAGCCAAAAATGGATCGTAAACAGTTTAACTTTGTTGTTAAATTTTTAGTAGCAAATCAGCAGTTAAGAAATCGATTAATAACGAAAAAGAAAAATGTTAAGCTAGAATTATTTTTAAAAAGGGCAGGAGTTCCTTTAAGGCCTGAAGAATTTGTTATGTTTCAATTTATAACAACTACTTTGCTAGCGGGCATACTATATCTTTTTTCCGGAAGCTTTTTATTGTTAGTGTTAGGACTTGCTGTTGGCTATTTTCTTCCTGTTTGGTGGGCGAAAAAGAAGCAGCAGGACCGAATGAAACGGTTTAATGAAAGTCTTCCTGATATGATTACGACAGTTGTTGGCTCACTAAGGGCAGGGTTTAGCTTTCCCCAAGCATTAAAAACTGTAGTAGAAGAATCGAATGCACCGATGAAAGAAGAAATGGAGACGGTTCTCCGCGAGATGCAATACGGCAGTTCGATTGAAGAAGCATTAGCAAGTTTAAAAGAGAGGATGCCAAGTGAAGACTTAGAATTAATGATTCAAGCAATTTTAATTCAACGCCAAGTAGGTGGTAATTTAGCGACTGTTCTCGATAAAATTGTTGAAACGATTCGTGATCGTACACGAATTCAACAGCAGATTTTAACGTTAACTGCTCAAGGAAGACTTTCTGGTGTTGTGATCGGTCTATTGCCAATTATATTAGCATTTGTTATTTATTTGATTGAACCAAACTATATAGCTACACTTTTTGGTCATCCAATTGGTCTAGCAATGTTAGCGATCGGGATCATAGCAGGTATTATCGGATTTATTTTAATTCGAAAATTAACAGTAATTGAGGTGTAGGCTATGGTTTTTTTGACCTTTTTCTTTACAATTACACTGTCATTATATGCTTTTTCTCTTATACATAAAGAACAAAAACAAAAAATTCAAAAACGAATTTCTAGTATTTTTAATAAAGAACTTCCGGAAGATGTGTCAGAGGAAGAGGAAACACCATCATTTTTCAAACGAGTTTGTTACCCAATTTGGAATGAACTAAAGCAGAGCTTTAAACGTCGTGTACCTGGAGAAAAGGAAGCTAAGCTAGAAATTAAGTTACTTCAAGCAGGGAATCCACTTGGGATGGGTACTGTTGAATTCCGGTTACTTCAAATAGCGCTACTAATTTTATTACCATTCTTTTTTATTCTTTATTCATTAATGTTAAAGGCCTCTATCCCAGGTACGATTTTATTTGGCTTTTTTGGTTTGATAATAAGTATTTTTTTACCGCATTATTATTTAAAACAAAAAATAAAAACTAGAAGCCATTTGGCAATGAGAGAGTTACCTGACATTTTAGATTTATTGACAGTGAGCTTAGAAGCTGGTTTAGGGTTTGATTCTGCTTTAAATAAGGTAGTTGCCAAAAAGCAAGGCGTGTTGTCACAGGAATTCCACCGCTGTTTAGAAGAGATACGTCTAGGTAAAACAAGACGTGAAGCCCTTCTTGGAGTAAAAGAGCGTCTTGTTGTTGATGAAATAAGTGTTTTAATAAGTAACATTTTGCAAGCGGAGAAGCTAGGGATTGGGATGGTTCAAGTTTTAAGGGTTCAATCCAATTCAGTTCGTGAGCGTAGAAAACAACGAGCAGAAGAGGAAGCGATGAAAGCACCGATTAAAATGTTATTTCCGCTCGTTTTGTTCATTTTTCCAAGTCTATTTATCGTTCTGTTAGGACCAGCGTTAATTCAATTTATGGAGGCTTTTAAGTGAGTGAATATCATAATTACCAAAATTGAGCCACATCACGCAACTATATATTGATCTAAGTGGCGAGAATAATGAATTATGAAATTCATTGAAGTAAATAGTATTAAAAGCGGCTGTCTCGTTAGAAGATTGCCGCTTTAGTGTGCGTCTTAGGTGGATAAATTGCCGAAATGTCCATGAGTGGTGTCAGACACTTTCTTTTGAGACAGCCTCATCTAATAAGAAAAGCTTCTCAGGTGGTAGGTGAAGAAGTGCGTCACCTAAGGTAATTTGTTTAACCCTATCTTTAGTAATATCGACTTTAAATAGTAGCGTTCCTACTGTTACTGTAACGGTTGAATGGTCGATGCCTTCAACGATGTTCCGAACATCGAAACGAAATGTATTCGTGGCACAATCATCTGTAACAAAAGTAACATCATAGCTGTGAATTCCTACGTATTTTCCTTCTTGCGCATCTGTATTAGCGGTTTTTAATTGTAAGCCCCGAACAGTGACGAAGTGATCTTCATAAGAATCGATTTCGTAAATATTTTCACACCCGACAATCCGGGCAGCCGCCTTATTCACTGGCCGCCTTAATACGTCCACTTTCTTTCCAAATTGAATATTACGACCACGATCATACAAGCAAATATAATCACAAAGGCGGTAAGCTTCTTCAATATTATGCGTAACAAAAAGTACGACTCCGGAAAAATTGTGTTTAATAATTTCTAAAAGTTCTAGTTCTAGCATTTTTTTTACATGTTGATCTAATGCTGAAAAAGGTTCATCTAATAGTAGAATATCGGGTTTTGTAACTAGAGTTCTTGCTAATGCCACCCGTTGTTGTTGTCCTCCAGATAGCTCATTAGGGTACCGCTTCGCTAACTCTTTTAGTTGGACAGTTTCTAAAATATCGTCTACTCGTTTTTGTACTTCTTGTTTCGGTAGCCTCTTTAGGCCATATCCGATATTTTCAGCAACAGTTAGATGAGGGAAAAGAGCATAGTTTTGAAAAACATAACCAACATTTCGTTGGCGAGTTGGAATATTTACCTTTTGCTCTGTATCAAAAAGAGTACGTTCCCCAATCGCTATACGGCCAGAATCAGGAGTTAATAAACCGGCAATCGCTTGTAATGTTAAACTTTTTCCACAGCCAGAAGGGCCTAAAATACCGATAATCCCACTTTCGACTTGAAACTCGACATTTAAATGGAAATCACCGAGAGCCTTATTAATATTCACATCTAACATTACTTAGCCACTCCTTTCGACACACGTTTTTCAAGGCGGTTAATCGTATATAAAACGAGGAGAGAGACAGCTGTCATAATAAAGACAAGTATGTTGGCAAGCTCACGATTACCAGCAAGTAGTGCATCATAAATGGCGATCGGCATCGTCATCGTTTGGTTAGGAATGCTACCAGCGACCATTAATGTTGTTCCGAAATCGCCTAACGCTCGGGCAAATCCTAACGTAATTCCCGCAGCAATCCCTCGCCAAGCAAGCGGTACGATGATCGTTAAAAAAATATTGAATTCTGTTCTTCCTAATACACGGGCAGCATTGACAACATTTTGATCAATTCCTAAAAAGGCTGCTTTTGCCGACTTAATTAAAAACGGAATTGAGACAACTGTAGCAGCAATAATAGCCCCCGTCGGTGTAAAGACAATCATAATGTTAAACCGTTCTTCAAGAAAACTACCAATCGCACTTTGTCTACCTAAAAGTACTAGTAAGTAGTAACCTAGGACGGTCGGTGGAAGAACAATCGGTAACGTGATCACTGTATCTAAAAAGTCCGCAAATCTACCACGGGAACGACTTAAATAATAAGCAATAGGAAGTCCGATAAAAATTGTAATTACCGTTGCCGTTAAAGCCACTCTTAAAGACAAATATAATGGAAATAAATTAATTTGATCCATATTGAAACTCCTTAAGGAAGGGAATACCCATACTCCACCAATGTTTGTTGCCCTCGTTCACTTAATAAGAAATCAATAAAAGCTTGAGCTTCTTCTTGTTTCTCCGACCTTTTCAAAATCGAAATCGAGTGATTTAAAGGCTCATGTAGCTGCTCGTTTATCGGTGTAAAAGTTAATGTTTCTTCATCTTTTAATGATAAAGCGATCATCGCCACTTCGACATTTTTCGTTTGTAATAATGCTAACGTATCGGAAATATTTCTTCCGTACACTAACTTTTCTTCTACCTTCTCCCATACAGCTGCTTCTTCAAGTGCTTGTTTCGCAGCCATGCCGTACGGTGCATGCTCTGGGTTAGCGATAGCGATTTTGACAATATCGTCATTAAGAAGGTCTTCAAAAGTATCCACCTGGAGATCACTTTCTTTTAATGTCGAAAAGCCAATCGTTCCAAATGCATATGTCGTATAGTTTTCTTCAAGTAATAAACCTTCATTAACTAATTGGTCTAGAAACTCAATATTGGCTGGAGTGAACATATCGTAGGGGGCACCGTTAATGATTTGGTCTGATAGCTGTCCAGAAGAACCGAAACTAAAAACTAATTCAATCGGGTGTTCTTCTTCAAATTGTTGCCCTAACTCAGTAAATACTTGTACTAAGTTACTTGCTGCAGCAACGTGTAGCTCTTGTTTACGCTCAGTAACATCATTATTTGTAGCACAACCTAGTGAAATATTTATAAATAAAAGCACAATGATCAGTAATAAAATACGTGTGTTTGCCATGTGATTACCCCTTTAACTCGTCCATTTCAAACCTTCTTCTAATAAAAAGTTGGGCTATTTTCTAGTAGATAGTTGCTTTTCGTCTTTTGGATCGATCGTAGACAAGTGCATGCTTAGAAAATTCACTCTTATATATAATAACAAACTAATGATGACTAAAAAATCATTTTAAATGGAAGAGCAATAAAATTTTAACAAAAAAATGTCGAATGAGATAGACTTTTCGCTTTTTTATTGTAAAAATAGGGTATATAGACTACATAAAAGGACTTATAGCGACTTGCATATAAATTAGTAGGGTGATCGCAGGATGGAATTAATATAGATTAATTTAAGGGGAGAAAAAATGGAGAAATATCAAAAAATGTTTTTTGAGCGGATGAAAAAGACATTAAATCAGTGGGAGTTAAAAGATTTTGTTGAAGAAGGGCATATTTACCGTTTCCTTCATACGGTGAAAGGAACTGCTGCTTCAATAGGATTGGTTGATATTTCTAAAGAGGCCGAAAAAAAAATAGAACAAGTAAACGAAACTGAAAGCCGGCCTTGGGGAAAAGATGAGTGGCAACCTTTTCTTCAGTTTATATTTGCTAAGGACACTAAAAATGAAGAAGTACAGCGCGAGGAGGAAAAAATTGAAAAGATTACAGAAAATGAAAAATTAATCCTCCTTGTCGATGAAGATATTACAACGGTGAATGCTCTAAAAGCGAACTTAGAAAAAGAAGGATATATGGTATTGGCGGCACTATCGGCAAATAAAGCTTTAAAGCTTTTTTATGATCAAAAACCGGATTGTATTTTGTTAGGTATCGGTTTACAAGGTGAAAATGGATTTGAGTTATTAGATACACTTTTCGAAAAATCACAAGCATATTTGATACCGATTATTCTTTTAAGCTCAGAAGATAAAAGAGAAACAAGATTAAGAGGATATAAGAGGGGGGCAGCAGATTATCTTGTTAAACCTTTTGAGTTTGATGAGTTACTCGTCAGGGTAGAAAATCGAATTAAATTTAAAGAGATGGCAAGTAATGCTGTACTTATTGATGAACTAACTGGGGCTTTTAATCGCAAGTTTTTTAAAATGGAATTAAGCAGGTATTTATATGAATTAACGAGAAAGAAAAATGCCCTAACACTAGTAGTGATAGATTTAGACGATTTTAAGAAAGTTAATGATCAACATGGACATGTTGTCGGTGATATTGTATTAAGTGGCTTCTCTCAATGTATTTTAAAGAATAAAAGAAGCTCTGATTATTTGATACGCTACGGTGGGGAAGAATTTATATTATTACTACCGCATACAAAAAAGGAAGAAGCTAAAATCTTTGTTGAACGACTATTAAAAGAGTTCTCTGCAATTTCGTTTCTTTCGGAGCAAGGTGAAAGTTTTTCAGTAACTTTTTCGGCGGGTGTTGTTGAAGTAGATAACCCTAGTACTGAGATTGAAGAGTACGTCAAACAGGCAGACACCGCTCTATATGATGCAAAAAATAATGGGCGTAATCAAGTTTGTATTTATGATCAAAACCATGGAGTACCGGTGGCGAAAAAGAATGCTATTCATATTGCAGTTATTGATGATAGTGCGGTTGTTCATGAATTAGTGAAAGACCGACTGTCAAAACTATCTTTTGGCAAGACTGATATTGACTTACAATCGTTTCGAGACGGAGAAACATTTTTTGCATCTCCTTGGCATAAACAACCAGGGAAGTTTCTTATTTTATTAGACGGTATTATGCCGGGAATGGACGGGCTTGAAGTTCTTCGCAAGCTTAGGGATGAATATCAAGAGGACAAATATATCGTTCTTATGCTTACCGGAAGAAAAAGTGAAGAAGATATAGTAAGAGCGCTTGAGCTAGGTGCCGACGATTATTTAACGAAGCCTTTTAGCGTTGCTGAATTAGAAGCAAGAGTGAAGCGACTAGTAAAAAGAATGATGTAAAAGTGGGGGAATGGGGCATTTCTTAAAATAGCCTTATTCCTCAATTTTATCTCCACACTTTTTTCATAAAAATATGATACATTTTATGAAGGTTATTTGATCTATGTAGAGTATATTGCAGATATAAAAGCGAACTCGTTTCAGCAAGCTGAAACATCGAGAAATCTGATGGAGTCTCAACTCCACCTGATTAAAAGTTCCCACCTATGCTACGCGTTGAGGTGGGGGTCTATAGCCCTTAAACCATTTAAGGCTAAAAGGATCGGAAGTTTACTAAAAGGGGTGATTAGAATGGCTTATAAAGTTTTAATTGTCGATGACGAAAAAGAAATGCGTACCCTTTTAACCGTATGTTTAAAACCTTACGGATATGAGATGGATGAGGCGCAAACAGGTTATGATGCAATGCAAAAATTAATCGACAATAAATATGATTTAATTATTCTTGATATTATGATGCCGACAATTGATGGATTTGAAGTATTAATGAATGTACGAGAAATGATTGATAAAGATATTCCAATCATTTTATTGACCGCATTAGGCGATACAGAACGGATTGTTGAAGGTTTACAGCTAGGTGCGGATGACTATATCGTTAAACCATTTGAACCGAGGGAGCTCGTTGCAAGAATACACTCGATCATGAGACGTGCAAAAAAAGAAGATGAAAAAGAAACCGTTAATTTCATCTTACATGGTTTGAAATTTGAAGAAAATAAATTAAAAGTTTCGTATCAAGATCAAGCACTTCCGTTAACGAAAAAAGAGTATAAAGTGTTGGTTCGACTAGCCAAAAGCCCTGGCAGAGTATACAGTAGAGAGCAACTTGTTCAGTTAGAATGGGACGATTATTACGAAGGCGATGCTCGAACGATTGATACTCATATTAAAAACATTCGTGAAAAGCTAAAAGAAGTTGGATACACAAAGCAAATTATTGAAACGGTTTGGGGCGTAGGGTATCAAATGATTGAGGAAGGACCTAAGTATTAGAGGGATGATAAAATTTTTGAAACGAAGACTGTCACAGAAAATAACGATATTCGTTTTACTTATACTTTTACTCATTATTAGCACGATGGTATTATTCTCTTATCATTTTTTTAAAAATTTTTATAAAGAACACTTATCACATGAAGTGTATGAAGAATTGCGAGCTTATACTTCAATGATTGAAAATGGTTATGATGAAGAGGTGATCTCATACTTTATTATAGAAAAAAATCGCGAGCGCCATGCCCATTTAGTTTATTTCAGTCCAGACTTTGAGCTGATTTATTCTTCTCATCCTGTAAGTGATAAGTGGCTGAGTCAGTATGAGGAGTGGGTAAAATATCAATATAAAACAGACGGTGAAACATTAGAATATGTCGATACTGGGATTGACTTTCATATTCCTCACATATGGGCGTATCAACCGATATATCAAGAAGGGCAGCTAACCGGTTTATTTTTTATTGATAAAGATACTGGTGAATTTGAAAAAGCGAAGATGCAGCTATTCATTTTGCTTTTTTCAATGGGTTTATTTGCTTTTATTATCGGAATAGCTTTAACCCTATATTTAACGAAAGTTATTTCTATGCCACTCATTAAAATGGGGGAGACAACGCGAGAAATTGCCAAAGGTGATTTTGATACAAAACTAACCGTTTATGGTGAAGATG
>SKOL01000712.1 GCA_007120055.1 Anaerobacillus sp. | reverse complement strand
TCGTTTCTGTTGGCTACGGAATTGCGTACCCATTTGGCGTTATTGCGGTTGTTTTATTTGTCCAGCTTTTTCCGAAAGTGTTAAAAGTAGATTTAGAAAAAGACTTACAAAAAACGCTTAGCCCTGTGAAACACAAAAGTACGCTTAAAAACATGACGATCCTCATCGAAAACAACATTGCTCATAAAAAGACATTAAAAGAGCTTCAACGAACTTTGAAAAGCTCAGCAATTGTTAGTCGCGTTATTCGTGGTGATCGTAACTTTTTAGGGCGAAGTGATACGGTTTTATTAATCGGGGATGAGATTATTGCTGTTGGCTATCCGGAAGATTTAAATCATTTAAGGGATGCTGTCGGTCAAGAAGTAACCACTGATGTGAATATTCGTGAAAATATAAAAATGCATCGTGTTACTGTTGATTCACCACATATGATTGGTAAAAGTCTTCGTGAAATCAAGTTGCGCGAAGAGTATAGCGTTACAATTACAAGGTTAGAACGAGCCGGATACGAATTTCCTCCAGCGGCTAATTGGCGCTTTGAGCGTGGTGACGTCTTAACCGTTGTTTGTAGTCCTGAGAGAATTAAGGCCGTCCAAGAACTGTTTGGAACGAGACAACACGAAGAGGCGAATATTCATATTTTTTCACTTAGTATTATTGTTTTAATAGGAATATTGATAGGGATGGTCCCGATCCATATCCCAGGTTTAGGAAGTATGACTTTAGGTGTTGCAGGAGGGCCTTTATTAATTGCGATTATTATTGGCCATTTTGGAAAAGTTGGTCCTATTCAAGCGAGGTTTTATCAGCCTTCCAATCGAGTAATTAGAGATGTCGGTCTCGTACTTTTTTTAGCAGGGGCTGGTACGACTGCTGGCAGTGGATTAGTGGAAGTAGTTATGAATGAAGGCGTAGGCTTAATTATTGGTGGAGCGTTGATAACGCTAATCCCGATGTTTGTTTCATTCATCATCGCTAAAAAGTTATTTCATCTTAGTATTATTCATTCTCTAGGAGCAATTTGTGGAGGGATGACAAGTACGCCGGGGCTTGGCGCTTGTAACACGTTAGTGAATAGTGACGACCCAGCAATTGCCTATGCAGCGGCTTATCCAATTGCTTTAATTTTTGTTGCGATTGCTTCACAATTTTTAGTATTGATTTTATAAGGCTGTCCAAACAAGTGTTAGAACACCATTAGACTTCTAAATAGAGATGGATATTATAACTATCCGTCTCTATTTAGAGTAGTCCCCTGGTGTCAGACGCTTTTGGGACAGCCCTTTATTTTTATGCTAAAATAGTTTTCATTGAACGAAAAAGATAGGAGTTATCGTTTATGAAAAAAGTTGTTGTTATTATTTTACAATTATGTTTACTTTGGTTCTTAAATGAACTCGGATTTTTCTTAGTCGAAACTTTGAATCTACCAATTCCGGGCAATGTTTTAGGAATGGTTATGTTATTTGGTCTTTTAATGACTGGAGTAGTGTCTTTAAAGTGGGTCGAGGAAGCGTCTTCATTTCTAATCAAGCATTTAGCATTCTTTTTTATCCCAATTGCTGTAGGTTTAATGAACTTTGGTCCGTTATTTATGCAAAATGGTTTTTTCTTGATTATCGTGATTGTTGGAAGTGCGGCCATCGGTATTTATGTAACGGGAATTGTGTCTCAAGTTTTAGCAGAGAAGAAAGAAGGTGTTACTAATGATCGTACTCGTGACTCTGCTTAGTATAGCGATAACAGTCGGAGCATATATGTTGTCAAAAGTTGTTGGGAAGCGGTACCCTTCACCTTTTACCACCCCGGTATTTTTCAGTACAGCATTAATCATTATTTTATTGCTGTCCTTTGGCTTAACGTTTGAAGATTACACGGTAGCAAAAGAAATTATGACCTTTTTATTAGGTCCGGCAACGGTTGCTTTAGCCGTTCCTTTATATAAAAATCGCCAAATCATTAAAAAGCACAGTGGCCCTGCGTTAGTTGGGATCTTGATCGGAACGGTGTCGACGATTTTAGCAGCGATTTTACTAACGAAACTATTCTCACTTTCGAATGAAATATTGGCTTCAATTAGCGTTAAATCCGTCACTGTTCCTGTCGCTGTTGAAATCTCTAACATTATCGGAGGGGATCCCGCTTTAACAGCAGCATTTGTTGTAGCTACTGGTATTATCGGTACAATGATAGGTCCATCATTAATGAACGTAGCAAAAATTGATCATCCACTTTCAAGAGGGTTAGCACTCGGAACAATTTCACATGGGCAAGGAACTGCACAAGCTGCTACCGAAGGGGAGTTGCAAGGGGCGATTGCTGGAGTTGCGATGGGCTTAGCAGCGATATTCACTTCAATGGCCGCACCAATTTTAGTGCCGTTTTTCATTTAATTTGATAATTTATCATTTCACTCGAAATACCAATTTAAAAAGGGTATTCATGACGTAGCTGTCGATGTAGCTGTCGATGAATACCTTTTTTACTTAGTCTATCTGAAAAAAATGTTTTCAACTATAATTAATATAACAATTAATGAAAACGAAGCAGTTGTTTTAAAAATATCCGAACGGTTAATTGTTTTAGCATTACCGACACGTAATGTTCCGTTAAAGCAACGAGCGGTCATTGCCTTATACACATTCTCTGCGCGGTCGAGCGATTTTATGAGAAGGCCACCCATGAGTTGGCCGTAAATTTTTAAGTTTCTCAGCGTGATTTTTCCAGAGAAGAACCGAGACCTAGCCGCTAACTGCATTTTTTGAATATCATCAAAAAATAAAAATACATAACGGTATGATAGTAAAAGAATAGTAATTACAATCGGCGGAACTTTCAAATGTGCTAAGCTATCCATAAAATCATCGGTCGTTTGTGTGTGTAATAAAATCGTCATAACGGTCATACAAGTAATTGCTTTTAAAATAATAAGAGAGGCAAAAGAAACTTGTTCAATTTCTATCGGAAGCCCACCACTAAATAGTAAAGGCACAGTCATTAATAATACAAACGGAGCTATTAATAAATACCTTTTCAGTAAAAAAATAATGGATAAACCCATCCAAAGAGCACTGATGACAGCTATGGAAAGAGCGATGAGGGCAAAGGTTGCTGTATTTAGACTGATCACACCAAAAATAAAGAAAATCACCGCTATTAATTTTGCTCTTGCCTCCCAAGTAAGTGCCCATGCTGATACCCCAACTAAATCGAATTGAATATCATCTTGAGTTTTGGGCATTGACATCACCAACTATCTTAAAAATTTCTTTGTTTGTGAAACTACTCTCGATACGAAAAGAGGTAATCGAGGGTAAGTAACTTTAGTTCATAAAGCTTAATAAATGCGATTTTTTAATTTTTTCCTTTAGAGAACATAAACGTTAGTGCTGCACCTAAAAGTAAACCAACAATTAATATCGTAATTAAAGTGAACGGATTTGAACTGTTTTCAGATTGAGTGGCTGATTTCACTTCATTGGAGTTATCAAGTAATAATGTTGAAGTACGACTAGTAAGCTCATAGTCAACATCATTAACAGTGCCACTTTCTTCAGTTTGGATATTAGCTTTTAATAGCCATTGCCCATTTGATGTTAATTCGAACTCAAAAGCACCATCGCTATCGGTAGTCCCCTCAAAAATCTCATCATTCGGTCCGTAGGCAGTAACGGTTGCATCTGCGATTGGTTCTCCTTCTAATAAAACTTCCGCTTTAAAAGTCCCTAGTTCAAAGTTTTTTACACTAGTTTCTGGGACGATATCTAATAGTAAATCAACAGGTTGGCTAGAAGTTTCAGGGCCATCACCAACTTGAACGATATGTTTGGCCATTTGCACACTTAACCTTGTAATCCCATCTCCAGGTGTATATGTACTCGGTATTCGGTTAGCCCAGAAAACATATTCCCCTTCAGTTTGCGGATTGAAGTGAGCTCTTGCTTGAACTCCGATGCCTTCAAGTTCTAGTTGTTTAACATTACCGTCAGGTTCACGAACATATAGTTCATAATTCTCATAGTTTGCTTGATCAAGGAAATCTCTTATATGCCCCCACAGTACATCGACTTGCAATTCACCACTAGCTCGATCTTCTTTTACTTCGATAAAAAGTTCATGAGCAAAGGCTTTTGGCGATAATAAAAGAGTGAAAATGATCGCAGCAAGAAAAGTAAATGATAGTGTTTTTTTCATGTTAAAAGTAGCACCTCGCAGTTTATTTTTTTTGTTTATTTCGGTAATGAAAGAATGATGCAATAAATAAGAGTATTGATATTCCTAATAAGGCCCTCAGCCATAGAGGTATAAGAGGGGGAGTGGCCACTTCATCAGTTGTCCAAGTTGCCCGGTGGCCCATGCCGTCATCCGCGACAATTTGAGTTATGTTAATACTAGAATCATAGTAAACGATGCCATCATCATTTACTTTTTCTTCAAAAATTACTTGCACGTGTTCATCATAAGCGAGGACGGTAGCTACACCAGAACGGGTTCCGTCGTCATAACGAACTTGGATCACACCTTCTTCAATAACTTCAACGAGCATACGGTGTGCAAAAGTTGTCTCCGGTTGAATAAGTAAAAGTACGACCAACAATAAAACAATATGCTTAAAAGATTTTTTCACGCCGGTTCGCCTCACTCCTTTTTGATTTCAAATAAGTTTGGTCTAACGGTATATAAATATTTCACGGCAAAACCAGTTAATAGACCTTCCAAAAGCGCTAGTGGCAAATATGCAATAAACATGATGTTAATAACAGAGAAAGTTCCTGCCCCATAACGTTGGTCGGAAATAAGGAGGAGAATAGCTAATAATAATACTCCGCCACATATTGCTAAAAAGCCAGCAAAAAAACCTTTAATAAACGGAGAGTAGCGTTTAAAGATATTAGCTAGCCAATATATAAATAATGCCGGGATCGACATTAATAACGTGTTTGCTCCTAAAGTACTTAAGCCGCCGTGTTGAAATAACGTTGCTTGAAGAATTAATCCTATAAAAATTCCTAAAGGAGCCCTACGACCGAGGATTAAGCCGAGAAATCCGCCGAGCAATGGGTGAACTGAAGTTGGACCGATTGGTATATTGATGAGTGAAGAGACGAAGAAGGCTCCAGTTAGTAAACTAATCTTAGGCACTTCCTCTTCTTTAATTCCTTTTAGTGAGTAAGCTAAAAGTCCAACAGCGGCAATGGATGTTGTCGCTGCAACCGTAATGCTTAGGACTCCATCTGCAACATGCATAATTTCACGATCCCTTCTAGCGAACTTGCGCTAATTATAAATATTGTTTTGTCCATGATAATATGCAAACTTTTGATAGAGAAATAGTGGCTTTTCTTAGAGGTGCGGTAACTCTTAAATAGTTCATGGAGTTAATGGTAATGGTGCTAACGGTCTAGAGTTAGTAGAAGTTAATGGAGGCATCGAGAGTAAAAAAACGCGACTGTCCCAAAATAAAGTGTCAGACACCGTTAGGCACCCAATATAGACGGATAATAAATATATACGTCTATATTTAGTGAATGCTACATGGTGTCAGACACTTATGGGACAGCCCCGCTTTAGTCTTATAAAATTCTGAATATAAATGGGAACCGATAATACTCACCATCGTAGGCTTTAATCGCCGCAATAATTGTAAAGATGAATGCGGCAATACTTAGAGCGATAAGTAAAAAGATCCCGATAACAAGCATTACTAATATGCCACTAATTATAAAGTAAACCGTAATTGAAATTAAAAAGTTAAAGTATTCCCTGCCATGATGATCAATAAAATCGGAGTCATCTTTTTTAAGTAACCATATAAGAAGAGGACCAATAAATGCTGTAAAAAAGCTAATCAAATAAATAAGCATTGCTAACATGCGATAATCTCTTTCTTCCATTTTCATCACCTCCTTCTTTACTGTATTCACGAAAGTCTTTTTGTTTTCGCCCAAATTAAGTTTTCTTATTAAAATTGTTCATAAAAAATACTTTAAGCTGTAAGACAACTATTGCCGTAGAGATTTGCTATAATGGAAATAATACAGTTTAATGAATTTCATAATCGATTATTTCCGCCACTAAGATTTATTATATAGTTGCGTCAAAATCATTCGCAAACTATATATTGCGTGATGTGGCTCATTTTTGGTAATTATGAAATTCACTCAGTTACTAACTATACGAATGAACAAGGGAATGGTTTCATGAGCATACTTTCAGTTGAAAATTTACATAAAACATATGGTGATAAAACATTGTTTGACGACCTTTCATTTACGATTTCTGAAAAAGATCGTATCGGCCTCATTGGTGTCAATGGTACAGGGAAATCGACACTGTTAAAAATCCTTGCTGGAATTGAAGGGAAAGATAACGGTAAAATCATTCATGCCAATCAATTTCATATTGAATATTTATCGCAACAACCAGAACTTGATGCATCTCTAACAGTTTTAGAGCAAATATATTTTGGTGAATCTGCGATCATGGTTGCAATGCGAGAATACGAAGTTGCATTAGCAGACTTAGAAAAAAATCCAGAAAGTGAAAAGTTACAAACTCGACTTTTTCAAAAGCAACAGAAAATGGATGAACTAGATGCTTGGGAAGCAAATACAGTTGCGAAAACCGTATTAACACGTTTAGGAATCACCGATTTTTCAAAGTCTGTCACTCAATTGTCAGGTGGGCAAAAAAAACGTGTTGCTATTGCCAAAGCGTTAATCCAAAAAGCCGATCTTCTTATTTTAGATGAGCCAACAAACCATTTAGATAATGAAACGATTGAATGGTTAGAAGGGTTTTTATCGCAATATAAAGGTGCCTTACTGTTAGTTACCCATGATCGCTACTTTTTAAATCGAGTAACGAATCAAATTTTCGAACTAGACGGTGGCGAGCTTTACACTTACGAAGGTAACTATGAGGTTTTTTTAGAGAAAAAAGCAGAAAGAGAAATGATCGCAGAGCAAAATGAAGCAAAACGGCAAAATATATTAAGAAGAGAATTGGCATGGCTTCGCCGTGGAGCAAAAGCAAGAACGACGAAACAAAAAGCCCGTATTCAACGTGTCGATGATTTGCAAAATCAAAAAGGATTGGCGATCAAACAAGATGTTGAGTTTTCGATCGGCTCACAGCGTCTCGGTGACAAAGTCATTGAAGTAGAAGGAATATCCAAATCTTTTGATGGTGCGGAGTTGATCAAGGACTTTAGTTATTTGGTTGTTCCCGGGGAGCGGCTAGGGATTATCGGACCTAATGGAAG
>SKOL01000284.1 GCA_007120055.1 Anaerobacillus sp. | reverse complement strand
ATGCTTAGTGATAGTATTAAAGAGAAGTTTGAACAATCGTTTCAGCACTACTTCTTAAATATTGGAATTGACCTAGATACAAATAAGCTAATCATGGATATGGAACGTGATAAAGGGGTTAGAATACGAAGCGATATTTATCCTTATCGAGTCAACAATATCATTAGTAATGAACGCTTGGTAAAGAATCTGTTATCATTTGTGGGTGATCAGCGTAAATTTTATTTTGATTTTTTGGAAGAAGACTGGAGGTTCTTAAGTGAGGTCATTGATCGATGATATATATAACGATCATTAAAATCAAGTAACGAACGTATTACTATTGCTGTAAAATGTACCTCTTTATTCTGGAGCAGAATGTAAAATTGAGGTTGTCCCAAAAGAAAGTGTCTGACACCGTTAGACATTAGATATAGACGGATAATAAATTTATATGTCTATATTGTCAGACACTTATGGGACAGCCCCAAATAAGGGATTATTCTTTAATTTTTTTTCGGAGATATCCCTAAATGAGCACTGCTTCCTGGTTCGCTTTTTCTACCTTAATTAATGAACGTTACGGAAAACGCCAATGACTTTTCCGAGAATTGAACAGTTTTGTAGAATAATAGGTTCCATCGATGAATTTTCAGGCTGTAATCGAATAAAGTCTTTTTCTTTGAAAAAACGCTTAACGGTTGCTTCATCTTCTTCTGTCATCGCTACAACGATATCACCGTTATTGGCAGTTTGTTGTTGCCTTACAATTACCATATCTTTATCGTAAATTCCCGCTTCAATCATACTGTCCCCTTGGATGATGAGAACAAATACTTTGTCGTCGCCAACAAACTTTTCTGGTAGTGGAAGGTAATCTTCGACGTTTTCATAGGCGGTGATTGGCTCTCCTGCAGTAACTTTCCCAATGACCGGTGCATATGTAGTCGCGGTTGTTGGAGCTACTGTCTCATTTTCTTCCTCATTTAAGTTTAAAACTTCAATCGCACGTGGTTTTGTAGGGTCTCTTCGAATAAACCCTTTTTTCTCTAAACGTGATAAATGTCCGTGGACAGTTGAGCTGGAAGCTAAACCTACAGCCTCTCCGATTTCACGAACTGATGGTGGATATCCTTTTTTTCGTACTTCATCTTTTATGTATTCAAGGATTTCTTGTTGCCGTTTCGATACTTTCGTCATATGATTTGCACCTCACATTTCATGTTCTTACATAAATTATACAATAACGTTTGTTCGTATGCAAACATAAGTTCTAAAAAACTTGACAAGAACGAATGTTCTTTGTAACATAATAGAGAACAAACATTCTTATTTTTAGAAAGTGATGTGATTTTAATGTTTAAATCTTTTAACCCCTCTTTACAAGATATTAGTTTTATTATTTTATCTTTTATATTTATTTTCCTAATGTTTATGTCTGTGAATGACTCGACGACAAAGGAGAGTTATGAACTTTTAATAGAAATTGAAGTGAAAGAGGGAGATACCCTTTGGTCTATTGCTAGTAATTATGCTGATGGAGTATCTACACAAGCATACCTTTCTTTAGTGAAGTCACATAATGGTTTAGATCATGACATTATTTATCCTGGTCAGAAACTTTTAGTTCCTCAACATGCATCAGAAAAGGTGGATATAAATGAAAGCAATTATTTATTGTCGAGTAAGCACTGATAAACAAGCTCAACATTCTTCATTACAACGTCAAGAAGAAGAACTAGTGAGGATAGCTAATGAACATAACTACCAAATCATTAAAGTAATTACAGAAAAAGCAAGTGGTTTTGATATTGAGAGGGACGGTATCTTTGAACTATTAGAATATTTTAAAAAGGATAGTGCAAATGTTTTACTTATTCAAGATGAAACTCGACTAGGAAGGGGGAATACAAAGATTGCCCTAGTTCATCAGTTAGCGAAGTACGGAGTTCGTATCCAAACAATTAACGATAATGGTGAATTGAGATTATCAGAGACGGAAACGATGGTTTTAGAAATTGTTGGGGTCGTTGAAGAGTACCAAAGAAAATTACATAACTTAAAAATAAAACGTGGTATGAAAAAAGCACTTGAAAAAGGATATAACCCTCAAAAAAATTTACGCAACTCTACTTTAGGTGGACGTTCAAAAAAGGAAGTCCCGATAAAAGAGATCGTACGTCTGAAAAAGATGGAATTAACCTTTCGTGAGATTGCTGCTACGCTTAGAGGATTCGGGTACGACGTATCAAAAGCAACCGTGCACCGTCGTTATCAACAATATATGAATGAATTCAATGATGAGGTTTCACGTCCTAATAGTGACTTAGTATGAAAATAGTAGTATATATACATCCTATAAGTTGAAAAAGCTCCTCATTTCGTGTACATTTTTAAATATGTTATGAGTATGGTGGAGGTCTTATAAAATGTTATCAAAAGAAAAGATTAATCGAATTAACGAGCTTTCTAAAAAAGCGAAAAATGAAAAGCTTACAAACAAAGAGTTGAAGGAGCAACAACAATTACGTCAAGAGTATATCGAGACGTTTCGCTCCTCGTTTAAAAACCAACTTCATTCAATTAAAGTCGTTGATGAAGAAGGGGAGGACGTAACACCGGATAAACTTAAGGCGAGTAAACAAAATCGTAACTTAAAGCAATAATAGTAACTGACATTAAATAGCCTGACGTCATAGAAAGTTATTTATTTGTGTGAAAAAGACGGGGATTTCCTGAAGCAGCTTTCTTATTTCGTCAAGAAATAAACAGCGAAGTGAAGGAAGTTATCCGTCTTTTAAATTATTTTCGTAAATTTCGTTGCTTTATGCTGATTTTTGTATATTTTTATACAAGTAGCTTTATTCTATATACGAACAGCAATTTTTTCGACAAATTTTCATGTTTTACCAGAGATATCCTTGTTAAATTGTGAAAGAAAGTATATGATGAAAAACGTAATAAAATGTTAAATGAGGAATGAAAGGATGAACTACTGATGACGATGAACGTTGATGAATTAGCAGTTAATACGATACGTACTTTATCAATTGACAGTATTGAAAAAGCAAACTCAGGTCACCCAGGGATGCCAATGGGGGCAGCGCCAATGGCATATGCACTGTTTGCAAAATTTATGAATCATAACCCAAATAATCCAAATTGGTTTAATAGAGACCGCTTTGTATTATCAGCAGGGCACGGTTCTATGCTTTTATATAGCTTATTACACCTTTCAGGATATGATTTATCTTTAGAGGATTTACAAAGCTTTCGTCAGTGGGGGAGTAAAACACCAGGGCACCCTGAGTTTGGACACACTCCAGGAGTAGATGCAACGACTGGACCACTTGGTCAAGGGGTTGCTATGGCGGTCGGAATGGCAATGGCTGAAAGACATTTAGCTAGCGTTTATAATAAAGATGATTTACAAGTTGTTGACCATTATACATATTCAATTTGTGGAGATGGAGACTTAATGGAAGGTGTATCAGCAGAGGCTGCATCTCTAGCGGGTCACTTGAAGCTTGGTCGCTTAATTGTATTATATGATTCAAATGATATTTCTTTAGATGGTGAATTAAATCGTTCATTTAGCGAAAGTGTAGAAGAGCGTTATAATGCTTACGGTTGGCAAGTGATCCGTGTTGAAAAAGGAAATGATGTTGAAGAGATTAGTAAAGCAATTGAACTTGCAAAACAAGACGACCGTCCAACTCTAATTGAAGTGAAAACAACAATTGGTTACGGTTCGCCGAATAAAGGTGGTAAATCAGCTTCTCATGGAGCGCCACTAGGTGCAGATGAAGTAAAGCTTACAAAAGAAACATATAAGTGGGCGTATGAACAGGAGTTCCACATTCCGGAAGAAGTTTCTGAACTTTTTACAAACGTGAAGGAAGCAGGAGTGGACAAAGAGCAACAGTGGAATGATGTAGTAGCACAATATGAAGAAAAATATCCAGAGTTAGCTCGTGAATTGAAGCTTGCGATGAGTGGACAACTCCCAGAGGGATGGGACCAAAACTTACCGGTATATGAAGCAGGAAAAGATAACGTTGCAACGCGTTCTTCTTCGGGTGAAGCTTTAAATGCTTTAGCTAAAAATGTATCACAAGTATTTGGTGGATCTGCTGACTTAGCATCTTCTAATAAAACAATGTTAAAAGGCGAAGGTGATTTCACACGCGAAGATTACAGCGGTAGAAACGTGTGGTTCGGTGTAAGAGAATTCGCTATGGGAGCAGCGCTAAACGGTATGGCACTACACGGTGGAGTGAAGCCATTTGGTGCAACTTTCTTCGTATTCTCTGATTACTTACGTGCTGCAATTCGTTTATCTGCACTACAAAACTTACCTGTAACATACGTATTTACACATGACAGTATTGCTGTCGGAGAAGATGGCCCTACTCATGAACCTGTAGAACAGTTAGCGGCTCTTCGTGCAATGCCGGGACTGTCGGTAATTAGACCAGCAGATAGTAATGAAACTGTTGCAGCTTGGAAGTTAGCGCTTGAAAGTAAAGATGAACCAACATTGTTAGTACTATCTCGTCAAAACTTAATGACGCAAGAAGGCACGAAAGACACTGCATATGAAGGTGTAAAAAAAGGCGCTTATGTGATTTCTCCTGCAAAAGGAAATGTAAACGGATTGTTACTTGCTACCGGTTCAGAAGTTGAGTTAGCGGTAAAAGCTCAAGAACAACTTGAAAAAGAAGGTATTTATGTTTCAGTAATTAGCATGCCAAGTTGGGATCGCTTTGAGAAACAGTCACAACAATATAAAGACTCAGTCATTCCACAAGATGTAAAAGCGAGAGTTGGAATTGAAATGGGATCATCTTTAGGCTGGCATAAATATGTTGGTGATAACGGTGCAGTAATTGCCATTGATCAATTCGGTGCCTCAGCGCCAGGTGAAAAAATAATGGATGAATACGGCTTCAACGTTGAGAATGTAGTTGCTAAGTTAAAAGCGACGTTGGAAAAATAAATTAATTGAGGGTGTCCTGTAAGTGTCAGTTCCAAAGAGGTTACTTCTTAAATAGAGACGTTGTAATTGAATATCCGTCGATATTTAGTACCTCAAGATAACTGATACATGTAAAGGGACACCTTTTCCTTTTTGAATGTCAGCTTTAAACATTCAGCTCATTGCTCGTTTAGCTACTCTATAATTTGACATCTTCGTTTCGACAAAAATAGTGCTATAATTTTCCACTGTTTGACAACCATTTCTATGGACATGCTATATAGTTATATGTAGAAATGAATGAATGGAGGACAATTGTATGAGGCATTATCACATTTATTTATTAGAGCCTGAAGTTGCCGCCAATTATTTTGGAAAAGAGTGGTTAATTTTTCAACTTTTTATTGAAGGGGAAACAGCGAATGCTGAATTAAAAGAGATCGTTCAAAAGCAAATTAAATATATTTCTTCGACACTTCCATCACTAAAAATACGAAAAAATCTTGATCAAACGTTAAAAATGCGATCTGATTTTTATGTACTTAATGATCATTACTATTTAGATGTAAAGGCGTTAGATAGTAAGGCTGTCCTTAAAGATCACGGTCATTTTATTACAGTATCTGCTAGTGGCAGTTATCAAGCTGAGACCGTTTTTTTTGAAATATTACGAAAAGTAAACTCTTGTTTTTTTGCGGTTGATTTTGAAAATAAAAATTATGGATGGTTAAACCCTGTAAAACAAGTCAATTATATTTAATCACTAGTTATAAACTCTAGTTTCATTTTACAAAAACTTTTAAAAAACCTTTAAAGGCACTTTAATTTGACATTTGATTAGGTTATAATTAATTGGATGCAAATGGCTGTCCATCGTGATTGTATGTAGCCATAACTACAAGGAGGAAATTAAGCATGTGGATTAATATTTTAATCGGCGTATTATCTTTAATTGCCGGTGCTGCGATTGGCTTTTTTATTGCCCGCAAAACAATGATGAACTACTTAAAGAAAAACCCACCTATTAACGAAAAAATGTTACGAGTGATGATGATGCAAATGGGCATGAACCCATCGCAGAAAAAAATCAATCAAATGATGAAGGCTATGAATAGTCAAATGAAGTAATAAAGCATAAGCACTCCCTTTGGAGTGTTTTTTATTTGTGAAAATATTATAACAAATAACTTTTGAGTAAACTAAAGTCGCAAAAGGGCAGTTACTTGGGGGCTTTAGTGAAAACTTTTTTCTTCTAAGTATTGAATAAGTTTGATAAAATATGTTTGCTTGTATTTTTGAAAATTGAAAAAATAGAGAAGACTTGAGGGGAAAATATGAAGGTATTTTTAGATTTGATGTGGTTTTTTAAAGAAGAAAAAAGGAAGTATATTACCGGTATTCTTTTATTAGCGATTGTGTCGGTCTTATCTTTAATTCCACCATATATTGTTGGCGTCATCGTCGACCATATTGAGCAAGGCACATTGACGACTTCGATTTTGATTTATTGGTGTGGAGTTTTATTCGTTATAGCAATTGCAGTATATATCTTTAGATTTTTGTGGCGTATAATGATTTTCGGTGCTTCTATTAAACTAGCAAGAAAGCTCCGCAATCAGCTTTACGAACATTTTACGAAAATGTCCCCTAAATTTTATAATAATCGAAGAACAGGAGACTTAATGGCACATTCGACCAATGATATTAGAGCAGTTGAGCAAACAGCAGGTGTCGGGGTATTAACTCTCGTCGACTCACTTACAATGGGTGGGTTTGTTATTTTGACGATGGCCTTTACAATTAACTGGAAACTAACACTGATCTGCTTAATCCCAATGCCGTTCATGGCTCTTGCGACAAGTTATTACGGTTCGTTGTTACATAAGCGTTTCGGGAAAGCGCAAGCAGCTTTTTCTAGTTTAAATGATAAAGTACAAGAAAGTATGTCTGGAATAAGAGTCATCAAGACTTTTGGTTATGAAAAAGATGATGTAGAGTCGTTTCGCAAAAAGTCCGATGACGTTGTTCAAAAAAATATCGCAGTAGCGCGTGTAGATTCATTGTTTGATCCAACGATTTCTTTCATCGTTTCGATTTCCTTTTTCTTGGCGATTCTTTTTGGAGCTAGATACGTGGTCGCTGGCGAGTTATCGATTGGTGAGCTAACAAGTTTTACGATCTATTTAGGATTATTAATATGGCCTATGCTTGCTTTCGGTTGGTTGTTTAACATCGTTGAGCGTGGACGTGCATCATATAACCGTATATCATCTCTATTAAGTGAGAAGGTTGACATTACTGACGACAAATCAGTGAAAAATGAACCACCTGT
>SKOL01000054.1 GCA_007120055.1 Anaerobacillus sp. | reverse complement strand
TAAAATGACATCTGCTTTTTTTAGTGCACTGAGCCCTTTTACAGTGATTAACCTTTGGTCACCAGGACCTGCACCAACTAAATAGACGACTCCTTCTTTAAGCATCCTGTCACCTCCCTTTACTTTTTTGCTATGAGATAATTGAGCACTTACTATAAATTCTCAGTTATCACAAAAGCGGTTCCGCTGTTCGTAATCTTCTTACGTTCTAATAGAACAACTTCTTTAATGTCTGGAAACTTCAAAAAACTTTTCTCTACTTCAACTTCTGCACGCTTAAATGCTTGTTCATCACTTTCCGCAGCAACAATTACCGGTATTTCCTTTTTACCAACTAACACAGTAAAATGATAGAGTTTCATATCTTTACTCTCCTGCGAGTATTTTATCTAACTCAGCTTGTAATGTTTCAACACTTACACGTTGGACAAAGTCGTAGAAATTTTCAGTTGCTATTTTTTCTTCTTTAAAGAACGTGAACAGTTGTTTTAAAACTTCCGGTAAGTCGTCAGAAGCAATCCGCCCTTTTAACTTTTGATTAAATGTAGCACTCTCTTTCTCGAGCGTACCGCCGACGTAAATTTCAAATGCCTCAATCATCCCTTTATCTTTCGTTTTCATTAATACGCCTTGAAGGCCGAGATCAGCAATTTGTCGTTGGCCACATGAGTTTGGACAACCGACCATATGAATTCTAACAGGCACATCTAATTCAAGTTGCTCATCTAAATATTCAGCAAGTTTACGAGTCGTTTCTTTCGTTTCTACTAACGCTAAATTACAATATTCAATTCCAGTACATGCTACTGAATAACCAATAAAACTTTTTGGTTTAACGGTAATAGTTTCAAAGACTGGTTCAGCTAATAAGTCAGCAACTTTTTCGTCTGGAACGTTTGGAATTACGATATTTTGTGAGTTACACGTTCTAATTTCACCATTTCCATAAGTTTTCGCTACATCTGCTAGAGCTAATAATTGCTCTGAATTCATTCTCCCAACAGGAACGTTAAAACCAGCATAACTTAAGCCTTCTTGCTTCTGCTTATGAACTCCGTAAAAATACCCAGCGTTCCAATTCTCAACTTTATCTTCACCTTTAGTAGGTAATTCTTTGCCATATACTTCAACTAATTTTCCAAGGAATTTCTCATGACCCCAGTCTGCCATTAAAAACTTAAGGCGTGCACGGTGACGTTTTTCACGATAACCATAGTCACGATAAATTGACGTAATCGCGATCGCTACGTCTTTTACCTCTTCAGGGCGTACAAATGCATCTAATTCTTCAGCTAAGTATGGCTTTGAAGAAAGACCACCACCAACTTTCACATGAAACCCAACGACTTCTTCGCCTTCTATTTCCTTCGTCGCTGGCGTAAACGCTAAACAGTTAATACGGTCATGCCCTGCATTATGAACATTAGATGAAATCGACATTTTGAATTTTCGTGGCAAGTTTGAAAAATCTTCATTTCTTTGGAAAAAATGATATACATCATTAACAATTTCACGCGTATCTATTAATTCGTGTCGGTCAATACCTGCTAACGGATTCCCGATAATCGTTCTCGGGATATCACCACAAGCACCTACCGACGACAAGCCAACTTCATTTAAACGCTTATAAATGTCAGGTAGTTGTTCGATCGTTAACCAGTGATATTGAATCGCTTGACGCGTAGTAATATCAATCACGTCCCGCCCGTAATCTTTTCCGATATTTGCTAAAGTTACAGCTTGTTCATTACTAATAATTCCTGTTGGAATGTTAACACGCATCATGAAGTAACCAGCTTCTTTTGGTTTTTGTAAGTAAAGGCCAGCCCATTTAAAGTGCCCCCATAACTCTTGAGGAATAGAATCAAAGCCATTTTCAGCATAATAGTCAATATCATTTAAAATATCTAAACCATCTTTTTCAAGTTTATGAAGCTCCTCTTTACTTAATTTTGTACCATCATTTGCCCATGTTTTTTCGTATGCCATCATTTGCCTCCTATAAGCTTTTCAATTTACAATTTATTAATGAAGAATTAAAAATTGTGAAAGCTTCTCCGAGAAGATAAAAGCAATTGGTAATTTAAAATTGTGAACCCTCTCAGAGAACCCTCATACTAAAATTTCAATTCTTTAATTCTATAATTCTTTAATTTTTATTAAGCTATTTCAAACGATGCTTCTCATTTTTTTCAATTTGAATCACTTTTCCGTCTTGAACAACTAATGTAATCGAACCGTACTTAATATCCTTTAACATTTCTTGTAGTTTTAAAAAAGCTTTTTCGTGCTCTTTCTCGAATTTATTAACCACCCCTACTCCCCCTTTTTGCTTGAGAATATGTAGCTTTTTAATCCCTAGTTTTTTTATATGATTAATTGATATTTTAAAACTGTTCTGTGTGAAAGTCAATGAAAAAGTTAAAAAGCTCTTAGACAAGTCAGCTAAACCTTATCTAAGAACTTTCATCGCAATAGATATGCAATTTTTCATTTTTTGCATTTATATGAATTGGATATTTACTTGAACAACCTTCATTTTAAATTAACGGTGATTTACTACAAATAACGCTTCATCTAGCTTCTCTTGTACAGCTTCTATACCAACCCTTTGTACGAAATAATAAAAACTTTCACCTGTGTTTTTCTCTTCTTTAAAGAATAATAACAAATCCTTTAACACTTCTTGAATCCTAGATACAGGAATTCTCCCAATCAGTTTTTGGTTAAAACAAGCTTCGTCTCGCTCAAGTGTTCCACCAACATATACTTCAAAAGCTTCAACCATTCCTGATTCTTTCGTTTTTAATTTACTCCCTTGAAGACCGATATCAGCAATATGCCTTTGACCACATGAACTTGGGCACCCTACTGCACTCATTCGAACTGGTACATCTAACTCAATTTGATCATCTAAATAGGCCGCGATCTCCTTAATTTTTGCTTTTGTTTCAACTAAAGCAAAATTACAATATTCACTACCTGTACATGAAACCGCATAGCCGATAAAGCTTTTTGGCTGTGGAGAAAATGTTTTTAAAATTTCTTCCTTTAACATTTCGTCTATTTTCTTATGAGGTATATTTGGAATTATAATATTTTGAGTCGTACACGTTCTCAGCTCACCATTTCCATATTTTTTGGAAACCCTAGCCAGTTCGATTAGTTCTCTAGAATTAAGTCTACCTACCGGGACATTTAAACCTATATAGCTGAACCCTTCTTGCTTCTGTTCATGAACACCATAGAAATAACCACCGTTCCATTCTTCTATCTGATCTTCCCCTTTTGATAAAAGTTCTCTTCCGTAAATTTCGATTAGTTTTTCACGAAACTTCTCCGGCCCCCATTCTGCCATTAAAAATTTCAACCGTGCTCGATGTCTCTTTTCACGGTATCCATAATCACGATAAATTGTTGTAACTGCAACAGCGACGTCTTTGACTTCTTCTGGTCGTACAAATAAATCTAATTCCTCTGCTAAGTATGGGGTGGCAGATAACCCGCCACCCACTTTGACATGAAAACCTATTACCTCATGTCCATCAACCACTTTTATTGCTGGAGTAAAAGCTAGACAATTAATACGATCTTGACTGGCATTATTTATATTCGCTGAAATTGATATTTTAAATTTTCTAGGTAAATTCGAAAAATCTTTATTGTTTTGGAAAAAATGAAACAAATCCTCAACGATTTCTTTCGTATCAATTAATTCGTTTCTGTCGATTCCCGCTAATGGATTACCTGTAATATTTCTTGTGATATCTCCTGCAGCTCCGACGGAAGATAAACCGACATTATTTAATCTTTGAAAAATATCCGGAAGTTGTTCAACAGTAAGCCAATGAAATTGAATAGCCTGACGGGTTGTAATATCAATAACATCTCTACCATAGTCTTTCCCGATACTTGCAAGTGTTGTTGCTTGTTCATGGGTCAAGATACCTGAAGGAACATTAACACGCATCATAAAGTAACCAGCTTCTCGAGGCTTCTGTAAATACATCCCTACCCATTTGAAGTGTCCCCATTCCTCTTTCGGAATTGATGCAAACCCTTGCTTTGCATAAGCATCAATATCTTCAATAATGTCTAAACCATCCTTTTTTAACTTTGCTAGCTCTTCTTTACTTAATTTCGCTTTGTCATTTCCCCACTCTTTAAAATATGCCATTGTTACCTCCCCAAAAAAGTTCAAATATTTTTTTATCTACTAAAAAACAAAAAGCGACAGCCCAATAGAGAGTACCTCTAATGAAAAGTCGCCTTTAGTATGTCTAGTCAATGTAAGTATTTCAACGTCTTTTACAAAATAGCATTAATTCATACTTATTTTATATGTTTAATAGACATTTTAAATACTTTAGCTATGAATTGTCAATATGAATTTTCTGATTATTTTTTCATAAAGACAAAATTGCAGCATATTACCCTCGGTCTTGCCCATTTATAAATTGTTCGATTCGATCACATCCTTCTTCAAGAATGTCCATGCTGTACGCGTAAGATAATCGTAAATACCCTTCTCCGTAGCTAGAAAAAGCAGTTCCCGGTACACAGGCAACTCTTCCTTCTTCAAGCAGTTTTGTTGCAAACTCATTTGAAGTCATACCGAATTTAGCTATCGATGGGAATAAATAAAATGCACCTTCTGGTTTAACAACCTCGATTCCCATACTTAATAAACGATCATAAACATAATCACGGCGTTTTTCATATTCGGATCGCATCGAGAGTGCATCATCTATTCCAACCGTCAACGCTTCAAGGGCTGCATGTTGTGATACTGAACTAGCGCAGCTCACATTATACTGGTGAACTTTAAGAATATGTTTACTTATATTCGCAGGTGCAAAAACAAAACCGACGCGCCAACCAGTCATTGAGTGTGACTTTGACAATCCGTTAATAATGATCGTTTTTTCTTTCATTCCTTTAAATGAAGCGATTGATTGGTGCTCTTGACCGTACACTAATTCACTATAAATTTCATCCGAGACAACAAAAATTTCACGCTCTCTTAAAACTCCAGCAATATTCGCTAATTCTTCCTCCGTTAAAATACACCCTGTTGGGTTTGATGGATAAGGTAAAAATACACATCTTGTTTTATCAGTGATTGCAGCTTCAATTTGAGCTGCTGTTAATTTGAAATTCGTCTCTCGAGTATCAATGTAGACAGGAGTCGCACCACACATTTTGATAATCGGTTCGTAGGCAGGATACACAGGCCCAGGTAAAATTACTTCCGCCCCTTCTTCTAAAATCGTACGTAATGTAATATCGATGCCTTGGCTAGCACCGATCGTCGTTATTACTTCAGTTTTTGGATCGTAGGCTAATTGATATTTTTTTTCGAGAAATTGACTAGCGGCCATACATAATTCATCTAAACCTGCATTTTTCGTATAGCTTGTCTTATTCTCATCAATTGCTTTCTTTCCTGCTTCTTTAATATGAGTCGGTGTAGGAAAATCGGGTTGCCCGATCGTCAGTTGAATCGCATCAGGGTAATTAGCAACCTTATTAAAAAATTGGCGGATCCCTGAAATTTGAATGTTTTTCACTTCGTTATTAATTAAATGCTCCATCTTTTATGGCTTCCTTTCATACGTAGCTTATCCAATTAGACATTACAAGTATTGTAGCAAAAAACAGTTCTAAACTGAACAAATATGATATGCTTTCTACTGCGCCTCTTTTAGGTCCGATTTTATTTTTAAAACTGCTAACTCTTTTTTCTTCGCTTCAAACATTAAATCAATATTACGACCTGATAATAAATCTATAAATGCATCAAAATCTTCCTTTAAAATATAGTCGTGATGAGCAGTATCTGTTTTTGAATTTTTCCCTGAACTAATGTGCATCTTCGGCAAACGAACACCTTCCCAACTATGTACAACACGATCTAACAATTTAGTGATTTCAAGGCCCTCAAAACGATTACAATTATGGTGGTGAATATCAAAACAAACTGGTACCCCTGTTTCATTATGAATGTCGAGAACATCTTGGACATGAAATGATTTATCATCATTTTCTAAAATTAATTTCTTTTTGATGTCGCCGCTTAGTTGGCGATAATTGTTCACCCAACGTTTTTTCGCTTCAACTTTATCACCATATACTCCACCAACATGAATAACCATGTCAGTCCCCCCCATTAAATTAAGTAATTTATTATGATACTCAATGTCACGGAAGGCATTTCTAACCACTTTTTCGTTTGGTGAATTAATGATCGTATACTGTCCTGGATGAACACTTAACCTCATGCCATGTATTTTTCGCAGCTTCTGAATTTCACTCGTAATCGCTAGCACCTCTTCATCACACCACCAATCCCACGATAAAATTTCATGACTACCGAAAGGAACGATGTCACTGCTTACCCGAAAAAAATTAATCCCATTTTCTTGATTCCATTCCAATATTGTTTTAACGGAATGTAAATTTAATAAAGTTAGTTCTTTTATTTTTTTCATTCCTTCAATTTCTACTGTACGAATGCGGCACGTTCTCATTTTTAAACCTAATGTCACATTTAAACACGCATAGCCTAATTTCATTCATCTGCCTCTTTCCTAATTTAATGGCTTAATTTGGGTCTGTCCGATTTAGTAGTTTTCTGATATAATTTCGTTCGTATGACTTATTTTAAGGGCGGTGACAACAATGAAAGAAACAACAACTTTAAGACAAAAAATTTCCCAATTTTTATATGTATTAGTTCCTATTTTAGTCACCCAAATTGCCCTATATTCAATGAACCTTTTTGACACAATGATGAGTGGAAACGTCAGTTCCAATGACCTAGCCGGAGTTGCGATAGGCTCGAGCCTTTGGGTTCCTATTTTCACTGGAATTTCCGGAATTTTAATGGCGATTACTCCTATTGTTGCCCACCATCTTGGAGCAAATAATAAAAAAGAAGTTCCTTATGCCGTTGTACAAGGAATCTACTTATCTATCGCATTGGCGGTTATTGTTATTATATTGGGTTTCTTCTTCTTAAATCCAATATTAAGCTTAATGAACCTGGATCCGGTCGTTGAGAAAATCGCTAGAGAGTATTTAATCGCTTTAGCTATTGGGATCATTCCGCTTTTTGCTTATACAGTATTACGCTCTTTTATGGATGCGTTAGGACATACTCGAGTAACGATGATTATTACACTTTTATCATTACCAATAAATATCTTTTTCAACTATATTCTTATTTTTGGAAAACTTGGCTTCCCCCAATTAGGTGGAGTAGGCGCAGGATATGCATCGACAATTACGTACATCT
>SKOL01000430.1 GCA_007120055.1 Anaerobacillus sp. | reverse complement strand
ATGGGCATCAAGGATTGAAAAATGTTAATTTAAAATTAAATGATGGTGAATTCATCGTTGTAGTAGGTCTTTCAGGTGCTGGTAAATCTACTTTAATTCGTAGTATCAATCAGCTAGTAAAGCCTACAGAAGGTGAATTAATTATTGACGGTGAAAATACGTTAAATTTTAAAGAAAAACAGCTTCGTCAATTAAGAACAAAAATCGGAATGATTTTCCAAAATTACAATCTAGTAAAAAGAACTTCTGTTTTAAAAAATGTATTATCAGGCAGATTAGGCCATACTGGTACAATCCGTAGTTTATTAGGTTTATACCCGCAAGAAGACGTAAAATTAGCGTTAGAAAGTTTAGATCGTGTTGGAATCGTTGAGAAGGCTTACATTCGTGCAGATCAACTAAGTGGCGGACAACAACAACGTGTAAGTATTGCTAGAGCATTAACACAAAAACCGAAAGTAATTTTGGCAGACGAGCCAGTGGCTAGTCTTGATCCGCCAACTTCGCATATAGTAATGAAAGATTTAAAGAAAATCAATCGTGAGGACAATATTACGACATTGGTCAACCTTCACTTTATTGATATGGCTATGGAATACGCTGATCGTATTATCGGAATGAGAGCAGGGGAAGTTGTTTTTGATGGTCCAGCAAGTTCTGTAACTGAAAAAACGTTTGAAGAGATTTATGGACGTAAAATTAAAGAAGATGACGTTCTTGGAGGAGATGAAAAGTAATGCAACCAGTTACAAAGCCGCAAAAAAATAATAATGGTCGCATTCCTATTATCCCTCGTCAGACGAAAACAAGAATGACGATCATCGTGCTTGTCGTTGTACTTCTATATGCTATTGCTGCTTTTTTTACAAAAGCATACCCAAATAGAATTATCACTGGATTTCCGCACGTAATAGATTTTGTGAAAGACGATTTATTTCCACCAAACTGGAGTTACTATAAAACCGTTTCTAGTAGACTGTTAGAAACGTGGAATATGGCTTTACTTAGTACGACTTTAGCAACATTATTTTGTTTGCCGTTTGCCTTTTTAATGGCTTCAAATATTAATACAAACAAATATGTATATTCAATAGTTCGTTTTGGGATGAACGTACTTCGTACCATTCCAGAATTAATTTTAGCTCTAATTTTAGTAGCGGTTGTAGGACTAGGTCCACTTTCAGGGGTTGGGGCATTATTTCTATTTTCATTAGGAATTTTAGCTAAGTTATTAAGTGAGTCTATCGAATCGATTGATAAAGGACCATTAGAAGCAATTCGCGCTAGTGGCGGAAATGTTTTTCAAGTAATTAGGTACGGTGCAATGCCTCAAATCTTACCTCATTTTACTTCTTATTCATTGTACGTTCTAGAAATCAATGTTCGTGCATCGGTAGTATTAGGCTTTGTAGGTGCTGGTGGTATCGGTCAAATTTTACGTCAACAATTAAACTTGTTCAGGTTTGATAATGTAGCAACAATCATTATTATGACGTTCATTGCCGTCACGATTATTGATATGATCAGTACCCGTATAAGGGAGAGATTAGTATAATGAATTTAGATAAACAATATAACATTCAACGACCAAACCGTACAAAATATTGGATAAAATTCGGCTTTATTACATTTATTTTAGCGACTCTCTATACGATCGCCTTCACAACAACAGATTTAAGTTACAGTGGTTCAAGTTTATCAGCTTTTGATATGTTTAAAAGGCTGTTTTTCGATACATTTTTTGATCCAGTCGTACATGAAAGAATTCCTCAATATATTGGCTATATGTTTGAAACATTAGCGATCGCATTTGCCGGTACAATGATTGGTGCCATTTTAGCGATACCGATTGGTTTTTTAGCAGCGAAAAACATGAGCGGTCACTTTTCGAGCATTGGTAAAGGGATTTTAAACGGTATTCGTGCTTTCCCAGAGATTTTATTTGCGGTTATTTTCGTAGCATCTGTTGGTATGGGACCATATGCTGGGGTATTAGCGATTGGGATTAACTCGATCGGTATGTTAGGAAAACTATACTCAGAAGTAATTGAATCAATTGATATGACTGTTGTCGAAGCGTTAAAAGCTAGTGGAGCTAGTCGCCTTCAAGCGATGTGGTTCGGCGTTATTCCACAAGTTATCCCTGAGTTTTCATCTTACGCCATTTACCGTTTTGAAATTGATGTACGTGCTTCAACAGTACTTGGAATCGTTGGTGCCGGTGGTATCGGTGCACCGATCATCCTTGCTTCAAACCAACGTGCTTGGGAACAAGTTGGGATGATGTTAATTATTATCATCGTCGTCGTAACGGTTATCGACTACTTAAGTGCTTATATCCGTAAGAAAATCGTTTAATTTCATATTTTATAAAAAAGAGATTAGCCTTGTGGCTTTTCTCTTTTTTTAGTTGGTAAGTTGGTTCATTGGTCAAGGTGAAGTGAGTGAAAGCGCCCACCTTTTTCCTATTAGATGGTGACTGATGTGCCGGCAGGACGGTTTTGTATGAAAAAATGAATGACGGTCGACTTTTCCGAACAAGCCTCTAAAGTCGGAACGAATTTACAGCGCAGTGAGGGAAATCGACCGGAATTTTTTTATGTTAGATGGTGACGGATATGCCGCCATGAGGGTTTTGTATGAAAATTAAAAGGTATATCCACAGCGGACAAGTCATATGTTTAATTAAGAATTTAAAATTCAAAATTTAGAATTATTTTAGCTTCTCAAAGGTGATAAAACAGTTAAAGTTTGAATTTTACATAGTAAATGATTAAAGCTAACTCTACATTTAAAAAGGGGATGAAATAGATGGCGGACAGATTAGATAAAATTCGTCGAAAAATTGAAGCAAGAAGGAAGAAGTTTAATCACACGGTAGAAAAGAAGGAACGGTCTCAACCTCAGTATTATCCTAGTCATAGCGAATTTAGAGACGAGCCAGACTATTATTTTCCTGCAGATGCAAAAGGGACTGAGCAGCCAGAAGAAAAGCTTTTCCGTAAAGATGTTTTTATTATGCAAACTTTAGTGGCTATTTGTTTATTTCTCGTCGTTGGAATCATGTTTAAAACCGGTGCGCCGCAGTTTGAGGGAGCGAGGCAATTTGTTCAAAATTCATTTGAAAAAGAGTTTCAATTTGATACTGTAGCTGTTTGGTATGAAGACCAATTTGGACAGCCGTTAGCTCTGTTGCCGACTACTACAAATATCGCATTGGATGATTATGAAAATGAGGATATTAATGTAGCTTATGCAGTTCCTGCAACGGGTACAATTGCAAGAAGCTTTGAACAAGATGGAAAAGGAGTGATTGTTGAGACGACTTCTAGCTCCAATGTCGAAGCGGCTAAAGGTGGAATGGTAAGGTTTGTTGCTGAAGAAGAGAATTTAGGTAAGACGGTAATTATTACACATCATGACGGAGGAGAGGCATGGTATGCAATGTTAGACAATGTTGAAGTGAGTTTATATGATTACGTTGAAGCAGGAAGTACGATTGGAACTGCATCGATACAAGAAAACAAAGGTTACTATTATTTTGCGTTAAAAGAAGGTGAAACATTTATTAATCCTCTTGAAGTGATCTCCTTTGATTAGCGTGCTAGAATTAGTGAAAAAAATAAAAATTAATCCTTTATTTTGGTTTGTCATCGGGGCAGGCGTAATCACTGGTCACTTTAAAGAAATAATTATGATGTTTAGCATCGTATTGATTCATGAACTTGGACATAGTGTTGCTGCTCAATACTTTAAATGGCGAATACGTAAAATAGAGCTTTTGCCATTTGGTGGAGTTGCCGAAGTTGAAGAATATGGAAATCGTCCTTTAAAAGAGGAGTTTATCGTCATTATTGCAGGACCATTACAGCACGTATGGTTAATAGGTCTTTCCTTTTTATTACTTCCTTATCAATTTTGGACAGTCGCTGATCATCAAATGTTTATCATGCATAATTTAATGGTGCTTACTTTTAACTTATTACCTATCTGGCCTTTAGATGGCGGAAAGTTATTATATTTATTTTATTCAATAAAAATGCCTTTTCAAAAAAGTTTAGAAGTTACATTGAAGACTTCATTCATATTACTATGTATTTTTACATTTACAAGTATGTACTTGTTTCCATTTCATTTAAATCTGTGGATCGTTCTTTCCTTTTTATTTTTTACTCATTATTTTGATTGGCGCAAACGTAGCTTTGCGTATATGCGTTTTTTAATGGAAAGGTATTATCGACAGACTGACCCTTTTATTGAAACAGTTCCAGTGTTTGTTCCTGAAAAATTAACTGTTCAACAAGTGTTAAAGTGTTTTCGACGAGGAGTAAGGCATAAAGTGATTTTAGAGGACCCATCGGTGGCTCCTAAAAGAATTATTCAAGAAAAAGTAGTTTTGAAGGCGTTTTTTGAACAAAAAAAAGCAACCGAACCGATCGCTAAACTATCACCACCATGACGATCTTTTGGTGTTTACGCGGAAAAATGATATAATTTTAAAATATTCAAAGGCTAGCCTAACGGTTAGTCTTTTTAATTTTACTAAGGATAAAGTATAAAGGCGGGTGCCTTGCATTTTTATTAAAAAAGGGGTACAAAATTGAAAACATTTATTTTTAATATGCTAACAAATGAACGAAGACTAGCAATCCTCGAAAATAAAAAGGTAGTAGAATTTTTTATTGAACGACCTGAGGTTAATAAAATTGTTGGAAATGTTTATAAAGGAAAAGTAGTTAACGTTTTGCCGGGAATGCAAGCAGCGTTTGTTGATATTGGACAAGAGAAGAATGGCTTTTTATATCGAGATGAACTTGTCAGCTTTCAACAACTAGATGAAGAAGATGAGCTAAAAAAAGGGCGTTCCATTTCGGAATTTGTCACTGTAGGACAGGAAATTTTAGTTCAAGTAACGAAAGAGGGATTTGGTAAAAAAGGGCCGAGACTTACGGAAGTCGTTTCATTCCCAGGTAAATATATGGTATACATGCCTAACGGTGGTTACGTCGGTGTCTCAAAGCGTATGCAAACAGAAGATGTACGTGAGCACTGGCGAAAAATTGGATTATCTTTATGCCAAGATGACGAAGGAATGATCATTCGTACAGCGACCGAAGAGTTAACCGAAGAAAAAGTCGCTCAAGAATTACATTTTTTACGAAAGCTATGGGAAGACGTCTGGAAAGAAGGAAAAAATTTAAAACCACCAGTCCTCATTCATGAAGACAGTTCGATCATAGAGAAAGTCGTTAGAGATTTTAATTTTGAAGATGTTGATGAAATTATTATTGATTCTATGAAAGACTACATGCTCTTAAAAGAATTATTTAAGCCGTATCCGAGTTTGTTAAAAAAGCTAAATTTTTATCAGCAACGTGAAGGGGTTTTCTCACATTATAATATCGAAGCAGAGCTTGATAAAGCGCTCCGCCGTCAAGTTTGGTTGAAAACCGGTGCGTATTTAGTCATTGATCAAACAGAAGCGTTAACGGTTATTGATGTTAATACTGGGAAGTTCACTGGAAAGCAAGATTTACATGATACGATTGTAAAAACAAATATCGAAGCAGCGAAAGAAATCGCCAAACAATTGCGATTGAGAGATATAGGCGGAATTATCGTAATAGACTTTATTGATATGAAGCAAGATAAAGATAAACAAACAGTCCTAGCATCCTTTCATAAAGCATTAAGGAACGATCGTACAAAAACAAATGTTTTAGGCTTTACAGGATTAGGTTTATTAGAGATGACTCGAAAAAAGGCTCGTCAAAATTTACAAGATAGCGTTTCAACCACATGTCCAACCTGTATTGGAAAAGGAAAAGTTCTTTCAAACGAAGCTGTTGCTCATAAAATAGAACGTGCACTGTGGGAATATAAAGGAATGGATAGTGAAGCACTTCTTGTTGAAGTACCACCAAGTGTCGCCCCTATTTTAAAAGGGGAGAAGGACGTACATATCAATCGTTTGCAAGAGACTCTTCACTATCAAATTTTCGTCAAAGTCAATCCCTGGCTCAACCAAAACGACTTTGCTATCCGCTTTATTGGAAGCGAGGAGGAAGTTAAATCAAGGTTGTAGAGTTTTGAGTGAAGAGTGAAGAGTGAAGAGTGTTGAGTTAATTGAAAGCAAAGCTCCGAAGCAAAACCAACACAACTCAACACTCAAAACTCATAACTCAACACTAAAACATCATTGACTACCCATCCTTGCTTATGGTATGATATTTTTTGTTAGTTATTTGGATAACCTCCAAAGAGCTATAACCGCTCACAAATGGGTTTTAAGATTTTGCCTAGGCAAAAGCACCTTTAGTGGCGAGTCTGAGTATTATAAGGAGGTGCACGTTAATGTACGCAATTATTGAAACTGGTGGTAAGCAAGTTAAAGTTCAAGAAGGTCAAGAGATCTATATTGAAAAGTTAGATGCTGAAGTTGGTGAAACGGTAAGCTTTGACAACGTATTAATGGTTGGTGGCGACGCTGTAAAGGTAGGAGCTCCATTCGTAGAAGGAGCAACTGTTACTGCGAAAGTAGAAAAACTTGGTCGCGCTAAGAAAATGTTAGTATACAAGTACAAAGCAAAGAAAAACTACCGTCGTAAGCAAGGTCATCGTCAACCTTACACTAAAGTTGTTATCGAAAAGATCAACGCATAAGGTATCGGCATGATTACGGTAAAAGTTGTTCGTGAGTTAGACAACAAAATTGCGTCGTTTGAAATGAAAGGCCATGCCGAAGCTGGTCCGCATGGACAAGACATTGTTTGTGCAGGTGTTTCAGCCGTTTCTTTCGGAGCAGTCAATGCAATCGATAAATTATGTAATGTTCAACTAGAAGTAGATATGGAAGACGACGGTGGCTTTCTCCGCTGTACAGTTCCAACCGATTTGGACGTGCAAACTTATGAGAAAGTGCAGCTTCTTTTAGAAGCAATGGTTGTCTCACTTACTTCAATTAGTGAACAGTACGCTAAACATATTAAAATTAGGGAAACCTAGGAGGTGAATTCTCATGTTAAAAATGAACCTTCAATTTTTCGCATCGAAAAAAGGGGTAGGTAGTACAAAGAACGGTCGTGACTCAATCTCGAAGCGTCTTGGTACGAAACGTGCTGACGGTCAAGCTGTAACTGGCGGATCAATCTTAGTTCGTCAACGCGGTACACGTATTTACCCAGGTGTAAACGTAGGTAAAGGTGGAGACGACACTTTATTCGCTAAAGTAGACGGCGTTGTTAAGTTTGAGCGCGTTGGTCGTGACAGAAAGCAAGTAAGTGTATACCCAGTAGCACAAGAAGCTTAATAGCT
>SKOL01000135.1 GCA_007120055.1 Anaerobacillus sp. | reverse complement strand
TTTAGAAAGTGTTCGTAACCCAGTTTCTGGAGTTGATCTTTTCGCAAAGCAACCCCCTCCAATCAATTTTGCCTTATCATAGCGTATGCATAATGTTTGTATGTGTATATGTTTGTACCTACTAAAGAAGGTTTTATTTGCAAGAGTGAATTTCATAATCACCAAAAATAAGCCACATCATGTAATATATAGTTTGCGAATGGTTTTGACTCAACTATATATTGATCTTAGTGGCGGAAATAATGAATTATGAATTCATTGACAAAAGAAAAATTTCGCTTGGTTTGTGGACTGATATACGTTGTATAATTTTGCAATTTTTAATGATACTAAAAAATAAGCAAATGGATGGTAATCCTACTAATGTGTGTCACAATTTATTTTTTTAGCTAAAAGGAGGAGAAATAATGCCACGTAAAGTCGTTCAAGTTGGGAAAAGGGCAGATAAGGAAACAGAAGTGTCACAATCAACTAAACAAGGTAGCAAAGAAGAGGAGATCACAAAACTAAATCGCTTGTTAGCGGCTGTGTTGAAGTATTTGTCGGACGATGATGTAGAAGAGATCGATATTGAATACCTTCTGAAAAATACGGAAGGTTTGCGTGAGTGGTGGGATCAATATCGAGAAAACAATAGAAAAGAGATTGAGGAAGAAATTAAAAAATCTTTAAGTGAACTTTCATTGAAAGAACTAGAAAGCATCCGTGAAAAGGTAAAGGCAAGGGAGGGGTGAACTCGAAGTTTATTAATGTGGAAAGTAATTAATAGCTCCAAAAATCTTTGTAAAAAAGATGAATAAAGCTTGCTGCGGAAATGCTATTGCGATATAGTGTTAATTAGCGGTATATAGAAAGTAGATAACTAGCTAGCAATAAACTCTCTGAAAATGGTTGCGCGGAATTTTATTATGTGTTATGATAAATTTCTTGTTGCTAAAATGCTAATAAGGACCCTTAGCTCAGTTGGTTAGAGCAACCGGCTCATAACCGGTTGGTCGTAGGTTCGAGTCCTACAGGGTCCACCATTGTTTTGAGATACGGAGGAATACCCAAGTCCGGCTGAAGGGATCGGTCTTGAAAACCGACAGGCGGTTAAAGCGCGCGGGGGTTCGAATCTCTCTTGCTCCGGCATAAAAATTACTTCAATCGTGAACAACAAGTATAAATGATGTGGAAGTCAAAATACATAGATGAACTAGAGGACTAACGGATGTTAGCCCTTTTTTTGTATGAAAATGTCCGGCCGATTTCTCGAGTGAGCCTCTAAAACTCGATAGAACGGTGCTCCTGCGGTTACTCGTCGCAAAGCTGCATGATGAATTCTCTACGAAGTTTCACATGATGTGATTGAGGTCAGTAGCTTTACAGCGAAGCGAGAGAATTCGGCAGGCATTTACTTCTTGAATGGTGACGATGCTTCGTCATATTCCATTCATTTATTGCGCAGAATTTTACTTTCTCTTCCAAAAGTAGTATAATAATAATCAGAATAGTCAGGAGGGATAGAATGGGATTAAGAAAAAATGATCACACTGAACAAATAATAGATACTTTTTCGGATTATTTATTGGCAAAAGGTAGATCAGAAAATACGCTGAAAACATATGTAGGTGTTCTATATACGTTTTCACAATGGTTGGAAGTAAACGATAGGTATTTAGTCGATGTTAGAAGCCAAGATGTTCAGGCATATATGACCTATTTAGAAACAGAACAACGAAGTGCTTCGACAATTAATAAAATCTACAACACGATTAACACCTTTGCTAAGTCGATCAACAAGTCCGAAATCATGAATGAAATTCAACGAATTGAAAAAGACCCTAGTGAATCTAATCCTCCTGAACCTTTAGATAAAAATAGTTTGCAACAACTTATAGAAAAAATAAAAACTGATGGAAATAAGCGTAATATTGCGATTGTTTATTTATTACGGCACACCGGGGTGCGTGTATTAGAACTTTGTGCCCTACAACGTTCTAATATTCAATTGAGCAATCAAACAGGAAAGCTCATTGTTCGCAATAATAATGGCGAAAGGGTAATCCCCCTTCCAAATGAATGTATTCAACACGTAAAGGAATATCTCGATTCAAGAGATGACCAACATGAGGCTTTATTTTTATCGAAAAGTAAAAAGCCAATTTCTGTGCGAACTGTGCAGCACACATTGCAACAATACGGTGTTCACCCGAAAAAGCTTCGCCATACGTTTTGTTATGAGTTAGTGGGAAAAGGGCTGGATCTTTCAGTCGTGGCCCAATTAGCTGGGCACTCTGATGTCAATATTACGAGGCAGTATGTTCAAGATCAAAAGGCTATTTAAATAACTATAAAAAGCATTTCGCGTTGTATTCACTAACTGAGAATGTGACATAGTATGGGGGAATGTGCAGTAGTTGGGTTCGGGCGGACATTAAAGCCAAATAACCAGGAGAAGAGTAATCGAAACCACGAACTGATTACTCTTCTTAGTTCAAAACAGGAGAAGAGTAATCGAAACCACGAACTGATTACTCTTCTTAGTTTAAAACAGGAGAAGAGTAATCGAAACCACGAACTGATTACTCTTCTTAGTTTAAAACAGGAGAAGAGTAATCGAAACCACGAACTGATTACTCTTTTTAGTTTAAAACAGGAGAAGAGTAATCGAAACCACGAACTGATTACTCTTCTTAGTTCAAAACAGGAGAAGAGTAATCCAAACCACGAACTGATTACTCTTCTTAGTTCAAAACAGGAGAAGAGTAATCCAAACCACGAACTGATTACTCTTCCCAGCTCAAATCAAGAGAAGAGTAATCGAAAGTTTCAAAGTGAGTATTGGATTGCTACATTTTGATTAAACACTCTTCCCATATTGCACATCATTTACAGATACTGTATTTTTTGCGTGTATCCTTTTTTTTGATGCGCGTTTTTTACAGATACTGTAATTCTGGAGCGTCAACTCCCGTTTTATTACGCAGTTTCCCCATACAACGCATCACCCCACCTATACTGTAAGAAAATCACAAAAACGGAGCAATTTTTGAATAAGTGAATGAAATATGTGGTTTATTAAGAAATTCATTCAATTCAATGAATTTCATAATTCATTATTCTCGCAACTAAGATTAATATATAGTTGCGTCAAAACCAAATCATTCGCAAACTATATATTGCGTGATGTGGCTCGTTTTTGGTAATTATGAAATTCAATCAATTACAAATAAATACATATTTCCTCCAGTTTAAATGCTACAATATTTCTATGAGTATTTAAGTTGATTAGTTGATTCGGAAAAGGAACGGAGGGCTTGTGTAGATGAAGACGAAGAGTAAATTAAGGCGAATGTTTAAAGTTTTATCGATGTCCTTTCTCATTTTCATTCAAATTTACTGGTACAAAATTAGAAAAAAATCGGATGAAGACTGGGAAAAGTTGTGGGAGGAAATAGGGAAAAGGTTTCGGAAAACATTATTTGAATTAGAAGGGTTACTCATTAAAATCGGTCAGATTTTAAGCATTCGTGCCGATTTATTACCTAAACCCTTTATACAACAAATACAAGATCTCACTGATCAAGTTCCTCCTTCTGAATGGAAAGATATACAGAAAATTCTCGAGACTGAGTGGGGAGGGTCTCTTGAGCAGCACTTTTTACATATTGATAAAAAGGCGGTCGCTTCTGCGTCCATTGGTGAAGTTTATAAAGGTGTTTTAAAGGATGGTCAAAAAGTTGCGATTAAAGTCCAACGTCCAGACATTCAATCGATTGTTCAAACAGATTTTCGCACCTTAAGGATCATTATTTGGTTTGCTGATTTTTTTGTTCCTATGCCAAAAGGGTTTATCAATTTCAAAGTACTATTTCAAGAACTAAAACAAGTCATTGAAAGGGAACTTGATTTTGTTCAAGAAAAGAATTCTTTACTTCATTTTAAAAAACGGTTTAATCATGTCGATACAGTAAAAATACCAGACGTATATCCAGAGTTTAGTACTTCAAAAGTTTTGGTGATGGAGTGGGTCGAGGGAATCAGACTAACAGATACCGAAGCGTTAGGTCAGTTAGATGTTTGCCGTAAAGAATTGGCACAACGGTTGATCGAAATTTTTTTACCGCAATGGCTAGAGCCTGGTACGTTCCACGCCGATCCTCACTCGGGTAACGTACTAGTAACAAAACAAGGACAAATTATTTTACTAGATTTCGGAATGACTGGACGGATCTCTAAAAAGGATGCAACGTATTTTCAAGGGTTAATAGAAAGTGTTCTTTCAAAAAATTATGCAAAAGCGGTAGAGTGCTTGACTCATTTAGGGTTTTTACTGCCTGAAGCTGATTCAAGAACGATGGAAAGGTTATTAGCGGAATTAATGGCTTTCCAGCCTGCTCAACTTAAGGAAATGGACATTATGGCATTAAAATTAGAAATGAACGACATCATTCAAGCCCTTCCGATCCAAGTGCCAACAAAATTTGTATTTTTAGGTCGTTCTTTTGTAACTATTGAAGGAATTGTCCGTAGCTTAGCAGCCGAAGAAGAACTGCTAGAGATCGGAAAACCTGTATTTATCAATTGGTTAAAAACACAAGGAAATAATAAATGGTCATTTATCTGGCATTGGTTGCAATCACAAC
This sequence comes from Anaerobacillus sp., assembly GCA_007120055.1. Next base: position 17,562 of record SKOL01000135.1, on the reverse strand, counting down.
CTGTTTTTAAAACGTTACATAGTTTGACAGAGTTTTTAAAAACACCGGAAAAACTAGAAACGATGAAAGAAATAGAACAGAAAAGGTTCTTTCAATTTACCATATATGAAAATTATAAAAAGCAATCATTTCAGTTAACATTACTCGGTCTGATAGGGATTGCAACAGGGATATACACTTCTCATTCCCTTATATTTCAGCTTTCTGTAGGGATATCCGTTTTTTCTAGTGTCAGCTATTTCATTTTTAGTATGAAGTTGAAAAAATGGATGAAGTTCATGCATGAAAAACGGAGGTTATAGATCGAACTACACAAACTACCTTCACGGATCAGGGGTTATTGAAGTTTATGTCAATGTTTAGGGATAACTGAATTCGCAAAGATTCCATTTGTGAATGTAAGAAGGTGTAAAAGTCTTTCATAGATTTTGCACCTTTTTTAGTTGAGTGAATTTCATAATTACCAAAAATGAGCCACATCACGAAATATATAGTTTGCGAACGGTTTTGACGCAACTATATATTGATCTTAGTAGCGAGAATAATGAATTATGAAATTCATTTAGTTAAAAAAATATTGTTTTAAAATTCAGAAAAATATACAATAGTGTTAACGTAAAAGCTTATAGGTAGGGGGAAGGCAGATGAACATTGGAATAGAAATTGATAATAGTGAACTTTTTAAGCAAACCTTTCTTCAAGCTTTTATCGGATTATCGCTAACGAATGAAGAAGGACAATTTTTAGAAGTGAATGAGACGATTTGTCAATTGTTAGGGTATACAAGTGACGAGTTAAAATCATTGACGATTCATGATGTCACGCATCCGGATGATGTAGCAGACCATTTATCTTTTTTCTCAAGGTTGATCAAGTGTGAAATTACTAACTATCAAACTGAAAAAAGGTATATTAATAAAACAGGTAACGTTATTTGGGTAGTCACGAATATTTCAAGAGTAAAAGATTCAAATATTTTAATTGCTCAAATAAAGGATATTACTGAGCAAAAACAAAAGGAAGAAACTTACAAAGAAAAAGAAGCACACTATCACTTAATGACAGAATACAGTACAGATTTAATTATGCGTCACGATCCGAGTGGCAAAGCGTTTTGTATTTCTCCTTCTGCAAAAGAAATCTTGGGGTATGACCCTGAAGAGCTAATGGGCGTTTCTCCTTATGATGATAGGTTTATGCATCCTGATGATTTGAGGCAAACGATTACAAGCCATCAACAAATATCATATACAGGAAAAATAACGAAAGTTCGCTATCGCATCCGTAAAAAAAAGGGAGTTTATACATGGCTTGAATCAACGGCAAAAGGAATTTTTAATAAAACAACTAATCAATTAGAAGAGATTATCACCGTTTCTCGTGATTGTACAGATCATGTCATGAATGATATTAAGTTAAAAGAAAGTGAAGAACGTTATCGTACAATCGTTGAATCTTCTATAGATGCCATTGGGATCCATGATCTCGAAGGGAATTTTGTGTATGCAAATCCATCAGCTCTTAAACTGTTCGGAGAAACAGAAGTAATTGGTCAACATGTATATAATTTTGTTACACGAGAAGGCCGAGATAAATTTGATCAAAGAATGGCTGAATTTGATCAAATGAACAAGTTTACTAATCGTCTAGTTGATTATAAGGTGAAACGATACGATGGGTCGATTCGCGAAGTTGAAGTGATGACCGATAAAATCATATATAAGGGTAAACCTGCTGTTCAGTTTATTGCTCGCGACATCACTGAACAAAAAAAGTATGAAGATTTTATACATAAAGCGGACAAGTTAAATGTAGTCGGTGAGTTGGCAGCTGGTGTTGCCCACGAAATACGCAATCCATTAACGACGATCAAAGGTTTTATTCAGTTGTTTCAAGCCAAACACAGTTGTTATGAACAATATTTTCAGCTTATTAATAGTGAGTTTGAGCGTGTCGAAGCGATTATTTATGAATTTTTGACATTGGCAAAACCACATAAGGAGATCATTTTTAAAGAAGAGAATATATTTCAAATATTAGAAGAAGTCGTAACTTTAGAAAATGCCAATGCATTATTAAAAAATATCGAAATTGATTATAAACCTGTTCAAGAAACGGTGCTTATTTGTTGTGATAAACGTTCACTGAAGCAAGTGTTTATCAATGTGTTGCAAAATGCACTCGAGGCAACAAGTGAAAAAGGAAAAATTGAGATAGCTGTCGAGAAAAAGAATAACCAGCTTGTTGAAATTAGTTTTAAAGACAATGGTTGCGGTATTCCGAAGCATCTTATTGATCGATTAGGAGAGCCTTTTTATACATTAAAAGAAAAGGGGACAGGCTTAGGCTTAATGGTTAGTTTTAAGATTATTGAAAACCACCGGGGAGCGGTTTTGATTAACAGTGAAGAAGGAGAAGGAACAACGGTAACGATTCAAATTCCTTTATGTGGTGATTGCCCACAAATTAGTATGGGCAATGTATAGTGATTTTGCGGACATTTGCTCCGTTATTTGAAGAATTGTGCACTGATTTTTAGCTAGGCTAACTTAGTCGCTTCCGTTCCATGTTTAATAAGCAATGCCAACGCGTGATTTTATATATTTCGTACTTTCGAGTTGATCGTAGGCGAACTTTGCCGTATCAGGGACGGAAATTTCACAGCCATCTTCTGGTAAAACATCACGTTCGACGCGGTATTTCCCTAGTTTTTGTCCCATTGGTAAGTATGTAGGGCAAACGATCGTCCATTCAAGGTTGGACAGTTTAAGAATGTCGTATGTTTTATGATGATCTTCGGCAGCTTGTTTCGGTTTACGTTTTGATTCGCTAGACAAATAACGGAGTAAACTAGGCTCTGTTCTGCTTTGCAATATACCAGCTGTACCGATGGTAATGATTCGTTTAACGCCTTCGTTTCCCATTGCTTTGATAATTAAAGGCATACTATCGGATAAAGTAGTTGTGCCATCCGTATTTAGGGCGCTAATTACAACATCAGTCTCCTCGATAGCTCGGCTAATATCATCATAAACTAACGCATTCCCTTGAATAACAGTTAAATGTTCATTAGATACTTCTAGTTTTTCTGGACTGCGAACTAATGCAGTGACATGGTGATGGTCTTGAAGAGCAAAGCGGACGATGTGACTGCCTACGCGTCCGGTTGCACCTAAAATTAATATATTCATAATAACTAATCCTCCTTTTTTCATGAGTAAATACTATTGCCTAAAAATTTATGGGCGTCGCTAATTTATGAGTTTAATAATTGTTCCATAACGATGTCCTCCAACTCTTTTAGTAACTTTTCTTCTATTTCTTCCCCAGATTTTAAAGAAGCGATTGCACTTTCAATTAAAAATTGTCTCGGCTGACTATTACTATTGAGTTCGTCTTGAATAAAGTCCAACAGTTCATGGTATTTTGTAGGTTCTGTAGTGTTCGAGTAGGCATTTTTACATTTAGTGATCGTTTTATAAAGTTGTTGCTCCCTAGCTTCTTGATTGCTTGCTTTATTTGAAAGTAAGCTTTCGAGCACCTCAGGAGCGATTAAGTGAACGTCTGCATTTGCAACTTCAGTAACCATTTCACTAATCCGCTCGAAACTATAGCGAACGACTTCTTCCGTTTCATAATTCGACCCATGGCAAAGAGTGGAGTACTTCAAATTATATTGTAAAATTCCCATAAACATAATTGCACAATTGAGTAAATAAGGTTTTTTACTTTTACCAAAAATATCAATGAAACGGCTGTTTAACCAGCGGAGCATTTTAAATTGATTTTCTTTTAAAAAGTGTTTTAGCTCCTCATCATTGGAAACGAGTACTTCTTCAAATAGAGGAATTAACTTATTGACCCGGTTCGTTTTGATTTGGAGGTCGATTTGTTGGATAAAAATTTCCACATTCGTAGGATCTTCACCAACTAATAGATCAGCTCGCTCTTTTTCTAAACGATCATAAATATTTTTTATAATGGCCATCAATAATTCACTTTTTGATGAAAAATAATTGTAAAATGTTCCTTTTGATATTTCGCTATAAGCTAAAATGTCTTGAATGGACGTAGCTTCATATCCTTTTTCCATAAAGAGTTCGTGAGTCTTATTAATGACGTGCTGCTTTCGTTCATTCATTTAATCACCTTTACCCTCATTATACTTTCTGTTTAAAATCGTATCTTATTTTTTTGCTAAGTACAAGGCTACACTTGTTTTGCGACGCCCCCTCCGGAAACTGAATGGTAACAATTTTTCATTGCACTATTAGGTACGATGATTTAATATATGAAGTATTAGAACTTAAGTATAAAAGTTGAACTGTGTGTTCAAAGAGGAGGGCAGCATGAATCAATCATTCGATACAAATCGCCCACCATATGGGATTATTGCCGTCCTAATGATTGGAGCATTTATCGCATTTTTAAATAATACGTTACTTAATATAGCATTGCCAGCGATTATGGCTGAATTTCACGTGGAAGCTGCAACGGTTCAGTGGCTAACGACTGGGTTTATGTTAGTTAGCGGAATTTTAGTTCCGGTATCCGCTTATTTAGTTCAAAAATATTCGGTTCGGAGATTATTTTTAGTCGCCATGGGGTTATTCACCGTCGGGACGCTTTTAGCCGGTTTTGCTCACATTTTTCCATTATTATTAATGGGGAGAATGACGCAAGCTTCAGGCACTGCCATTTTGATGCCGTTGTTGATGAATGTAATGCTCGTCAGTTTTCCAGTTGAAAAACGTGGGACAGCGATGGGTTTTTTCGGGTTAATTATGATGGGGGCACCAGCCATCGGCCCAACATTATCTGGGTTTTTAGTAGAAAACTACGGATGGAGAATGCTATTCCACTTTGTAAGCCCTGTAGCGGTTTCGGTCTTTTTCATTGGCTTTTTCTTATTAAAAGATAAAAAAGAACACGTAACTATGCGTCTTGACAAAATTTCGCTTCTGTTATCGAGCGTTGGTTTCGGTGGATTGTTATATGGGTTTAGTTCAGCTGGAAACTTAGGCTGGCAAAGTCCAATTGTTTTTGCACCGATTATTATTGGTGGGTTCTCTTTAGTCACATTTATTCGTCGTCAAATGAAACAAGAAAAGCCGATGTTGAATTTTCAAATTTTTAAGTACCCAATGTACTCGTTATCGGCTTCAATTTCGATGGTTATTTCGATGGCGATGTTTTCTGGGATGATTTTGTTCCCGATCTACGTGCAAACTTTACGGGGAATATCCCCGTTTGATGCCGGTTTGTTAATGATGCCGGGAGCGATTTTAATGGCGGTAATGTCGCCAATCAATGGTCGGTTGTTTGATAAGTTTGGTGGACGTATTTTAGCGATCACTGGATTAACCTTGATTACTGTAACGAGCTATATGTTTAGTAATTTAACGTTAGAAACGAGCTATATGACTTTAATGCTTCTGTTTTCGATACGAATGTTTGGTATGTCGATGGTCTTTATGCCTGTGTCGACGAACGGGTTAAATCAATTACCGAAACGGTTCTACCCACATGGAACGGCGATGAATAATACGATGCAACAAGTTTCAGGGGCGATTGGTACGGCATTGTTAGTGACGGTAATGTCGATTCGAACACAAACACATGCTACAAATTTAGGTGCTACGACATCACCAGGTGCAGTCACGGCTGACCCTATCGCAGCAGGTGATCAATTGATGATGTTAGCAATGCTCGAAGGGATTAATGATGCGTTTTTAGTTTCTGTTTATCTTTCGGCGTTTGCTCTTGTGTTAGCGATGTTCATAAAGCGGGCAAAACCAGCGGAAGACCCGATCGAAAAGGTTGAAACGAATAAACAATTACAACCGAAATTAGCTGAGAATTAGAGAATAGGGAGACCCTGTTCTCTTTTTTTGTTGGTTGGTTAGTTGGATGGTTGGTTAGGAGGTGCTGGGGGCGTAAGAAGAGAAATCAAATGCAATGGAAATGACTTTTGGGTGACTATTTTGTGAAAAAAGTAACGAATTTGAAGGAGTTTTGAATTTTCTTGTCGAAAAGATAATTTGAGTATTTTTTATATAAAAATATTTTTCGGGTGCCGAAAAAATAATACTGGAGGAGTTATCAATGAACAAGATTAAAGTGGGGATTGTAGGTTACGGAAATTTAGGTCGTGGCGTTGAGGCGGCGATCGAGCAAAACGAAGATATGGAGTTAGTAGGTATTTTTACGAGACGAAAACCTGATGCTGTAGGTCAGAATAAAAATATGATACATATTTCTGAAATTGAACATTATAAAGGAAAAGTTGATGTTATGTTGCTTTGCGGTGGCTCTGCTACTGACTTACCTGAGCAAGCGCCATACATCGCATCAATGTTTAATATCGTCGATAGCTATGATACACATGCGAAAATTCCTGAATATTTCAGTGCTGTCGAAAAAGTGGCGAAAAATAACGGCCATGCTTGTGTGATTTCTACGGGCTGGGACCCAGGGTTATTCTCTCTTAACCGTTTATTAGCAGAATCGATCCTTCCAGAAGGAAAAGAGTATACGTTTTGGGGCAAAGGCTTAAGCCAAGGACACTCAGATGCGGTTCGTCGTGTTGAAGGTGTTCAAAACGGTGTGCAATATACGATACCGATGGAAGAAGCAGTAAACAAGGTTCGTAACGGTGAAGAACCAGAGTTAACGACAAAAGAAAAACACTTAAGAGATTGTTACGTAGTTGCAGAGGCTGGTGCAGATTTAGCGCGCATCGAAAACGATATTAAGACAATGCCTAACTATTTTGCGGACTATGAAACTAGTGTAACCTTTATTACTGAAGAAGAATTTAAAGAAAAGCATACAAAAATGCCACATGGTGGTGTCGTATTACGTAGTGGAAAAACAGGTGAAAATAGTAAGCAAATCTTCGAATTTGGCCTTACATTAGAGAGTAATCCAGAATTCACAGCAAGCGTCATGGTTGCCTATGCTAGAGCGATTTATAAGTTTGCTGAAGAAGGTTTTACAGGGGTAAAAACAGTATTTGATATTCCGTTTGGATACTTATCTCCTAAATCGCCTGAACAATTGAGAAAAGAGCTATTATAGAAAGATTGACTAGTGGGGGACAATCCTCCACTATTTTTTTTGAGCGAATACAATTTTGTGCTTGGGAAGATTAAAAAATAAGGTCTACTTAAAAGGTAATTTATTACATTGTTAACCGGGAAATATGTTTGAGCTAAAGAGGCTGCTTTTGTGCTACTTTAATTTTTTGATATTGGGTTAAGTAGAAATCGAGCTCTTGACTACATTTAATCGTGTCAGAATGGTTGATCCCTTTTAATTGTGCTATGTAAATCATATGTTTACGTAGCCGACTAATTTTGCTTTCAATTTCTGTTATACATTCACAATTTTCCATAACCTTAGCTCCTACTAATATATTTAAACTACACAAACAATAACCCTATTTTATAGTAGATTTAGAGAACTTTTAATAGATTCGACAATAGTTCTAAAAAAGTGACAGTAATTTTAAAGTAAAGGGTAATTGGTAGTGTTTTTGCTAGGGGGGTTGGAGCTAAAAGTAAAATGGCGCGCTGCTCAGGCGGCTAGACGGACCTCTCCAATACTCCCTAGATATCATAATTGTTATTCCAATAGTGAATACTACAATTACATAATATTGGGAGGGGAAATCTGGTGTCGAATATGAACCCTTGGGTGAAAATAGTTTTGTTCGGATTTTTAATAACAATTAGCATAGTAGTGGTTCAAAGAATGGATATTTTCACCTTAGTCATGAACGGCGATCTTGATGCGATCCGACTGTTGTTAAATGAAAATATCGTTTATATTCTTTTCATTACATTAATCATGATGATCCTTCAAAATACGTTTACGATTATACCTCTCATCATTTTAATTACACTTAATATCATGTTATTCGGATTTTTTTATGGGGTTATTTGGAGTTGGGTAACAAGTATTATTGGTGGGGTGAGCGTTTTTATCGCAACACGATACTTTTTTCAAGATGTTTTGCTTAGAAGGATAAATGTTGCATTAAAAGAAAAGGTGGAGGAGAATGGTTTTTTATTTGTGTTCATCGGCAGAATCTTTCCGTTTGTACCGACGAGTTTGATTAATATTGTTAGTGGTGTGAGCTCGATAAAATTGAAACATTTTTTTATAGCAACGACTGTCGGAAATTTGATTTATTTTTTTATGTTAGGGCTTATTCCAATGGGGATCGTCACTTTGGAAATGGATTATTACATACTAGGGATATTGTCTGTAATTATTATCGGAGCTTATTATTTTTATAAATATTATCTTAAAAACAAATCTAAGCAGTGGGTGAGTTAGTAATGGTGCGAATATGGGTTCCGATAAAAAGTTAGTGGTAGTAACTACTATTTAGCGACTAACAATTAACGGAACCCTCTAATAAATTGAATGAAATTAGAGGGTTCGATTGTACATTAAAATAGCAAGTGTTAGTTTTTTTGTGTAAATGAATCCCATCCTAATGCTAATTCACTCAGTTCTTTTCCAGCGATCGTTGTGTTTTTATCATATACTTCTTCTCCACCTAGCTGTTTGAAAAACCGACAAGAGTTGTGATCTTTGAAGGTCCATAGTGCGACCGATGAATGATGCAGAGAAGCTAAGTGCTCTCTAAGACGCTCAAATAGCTTTTTCCCAACACCTTTTCCTTGTGCGTCCGGATGAACATATATTCCGTAAATTTCTCCAGTATATTTTATTCTTAATCGAGGATCTCTCATTGTCCCGCCTAAGGCAAAGCCGACAATCTCATTTTTGTCATCTAAGGCCACAAAATTCATTGTGCCACCGCTAATCGTATTTGGGAGATCTTTTTGCCAGCGCTTCTCGCGATCGTTATATGTAAATTTTTCTAAAATACTTGCAGGTAAAACTCCTTGATATGCTTGTTGCATACAATCCACATGAACACGAGAAATCCCTTTCCAGTCTTCTCCGTTTGCTTGTCTAATGATCATGGTTTCCCCTTTCTTTTTTCCTTTGTCGTTTTGTCTTCTTAATTTTAGCAGGTTAATGAAACCATTTCACGGTTTAAGTAGTTTTTACATATATATCTTCATGACGGTAGCCCGTCACCATCTACTATTAAAAAGAACGAGCGATTTCCTTCACTTCGCTGTGACCTTCTTTCGAATCTCAGAGGCTCGTTCAGGAAATCACTCGTTCTTTTTCATACAAAACCCTCATGACGGCACCCCCGTCACCATCTAAAATGTAAATTTAATGTTTTTTCCAACTTTCAGCTTTCTAACTAACCAACAAACCAACTGTCCAACCCTTAAACAACGTATGATATAATTCCTACAGAGAAAAATCACTTAAGACAACATAGGAGGGAAATTTATGCCAATTTATAATAAACTTGTCCGAGATCGTATTCCGGAGATTATCGAAAAATCAGGAAAACAGTTTACGAGCTCTATTTTAAATGATGAACAATACTTTGAAGAGTTAAAAAATAAAGGGTTCGAGGAGCTCGAAGAATATACGTATGCAGCAAACGATACAGTAGCATTAGAAGAATTAGCAGATGTCCTTGAAATTATTCACGCTTTAGCGGCTCATCACGGCTCATCATTTGAAGAAGTCGAGAAAATACGAAAAGAAAAAGCTGAAAAACGAGGTAGATTTCAAGAGAAAGTCTTTTTACATGAGGTTGAAGATGACTAGAGGTGAATGATTGTAGAGTCCGCGCCACTTTATAACAGCCCGCCCTTTCCATATTTTACATATCAAAAAACCGATCCCCTTTTCACATATAAAACAACTTTGGAAAAATACTAATTTTATGGAAAAGTTTTGTTATGTAAGTGAATTTCGTAATTCTATATTGTCGCCATTAAGTAGCTATATAAGGAGTTGCGTTAATTTGTTCGCAACTCCTATTGCTGGATATGGATCAACGTAGTAATTATGAAATTCACTCATGTAGGAGGGGAAAGGGTGAACGAAGTAAATTATAAACAATCTTGGTTTGGAAACATACGAGCGGATATTTTAGCAGGGATTGTTGTCGCACTTGCGTTGATTCCAGAAGCAATTGCCTTTTCAATTATTGCTGGTGTCGATCCGATGGTAGGGCTTTATGCTTCATTTGTAATGGCGATTGTCATTGCTTTTGTCGGTGGAAGGCCTGGAATGATTTCTGCTGCAACGGGTGCAATGGCTCTAGTTATTGTTACATTAGTAGCTGACCATGGATTACAGTATTTATTGGCAGCGACGATTTTGACTGGCATAATTCAAATTTTATTTGGTGTTTTTAAGTTAGCAAGGTATATGAAATTTATTCCACGTTCTGTCATGGTCGGCTTTGTGAATGCCTTAGCGATCCTTATTTTTATGGCGCAGCTTGAGCATTTTATCGGGCACAGACCGATGATTTATGCGTTACTTGCTTTAACATTATTGATTATTTATCTATTCCCTTACATATCTAAGGCGATACCGTCGACGCTTGTAGCGATCATTATTGTCACGGCTCTAGCAGTAGTAATGAATATTCAAGCTTGGACCGTAGGAGATATGGGGACAATTCCGCGAACATTACCTGAATTTTGGATTCCTGCGGTGCCATTTAATCTAGAAACGTTGATGATTATTTTACCTTATTCTGTCGCTTTAGCGGTCGTTGGGCTCATCGAATCGTTATTAACCGCATCGATCGTTGATGATATGACCAACTCTGATAGTGAAAAAAATGTAGAAAGTCGCGGCCAAGGGATTGCCAACATCGCTGTTGGCTTATTTGGTGGAATGGCTGGGTGCGCGATGATTGGCCAGTCGGTCATTAACGTAAAATCCGGGGGAAGAGGTAGATTATCTGCTTTTGTCGCAGGTGCTTTTTTAATGTTTTTAATCGCGGTGTTAGGAGATATTGTCGTTTTAATCCCGATGGCCGTGTTAGCAGGTGTAATGATCATGGTTTCAATTAGCACGTTTGATTGGAACTCCTTGCGTACCTTACACTTAGTCCCTAAAACAGATGCTACGGTAATGCTTGTTACTGTTATAACGGTGGTTGTGACGCATAATTTAGCGATCGGTGTGTTTGCAGGGATTTTTTTAAGTGGAATCTTCTTTGCAGCGAAAATATCAGATATAAAGGTGGATAGTAAGACTGAAGGAACCAAAAAAGTTTATAACATAAAGGGCCAATTGTTCTTTGCGTCGGTTACAGATTTAATGAAAAAATTTGATTATGAAGATGACGTTAATGAAGTGGAAATTAACTTAGCCAGGGCTCATATTTGGGATGATTCTGCTGTTGTTGCGATCGATAAAATTGTTCATAAATTTAAGGAGAACGGAATTGAGGCCCATGTTACTGGGTTAAATGAAGAAAGTTCGGAGTTAGTCGATAAACTAGCAAATAGGTTAGGTGGACATTAAACGGAGGTGACAGTTATGTACCAGAAGATTTTATTAGCATATGACGGGTCGGAACATTCGAAACGTGCAGCGGAAAACGCGATACAAATTGCAAAGTGTAATAGTGATTCAAAGGTTGAAATCGTCTATGTTGTCGACGCCAACAAGGCTAAACATGATGTATTAAATAATTGGAACACGATGAGTCTTGAAGAAAAGCGAAAAGAGTTATTAACTGGAGTTACGAAGACAGCGACAGATGAAGGTGTCGAATATTCAATTCAGATTTTACAAGGGGAAGCAGGTCCATCGATTATTAAATATGCCAATGAAAATGATTTTGATCTTTTGATTATCGGAAGTAGAGGGTTAGATGGAATACAAGGGTTTGTGTTAGGTAGTGTTAGTCATAAAGTGGCGAAACGAGCGAATTGTCCGGTAATGATTGTGAAGTAGTTGAAGTGAAAATGACGTTTTGCTTTATAATTGACGTAATCGAATATTTTGCAGGAAATCTTAATAAGACTAGCGAATGTTTTTGGAAGAGTGCTTAAAACGGTGTTCTTCCATTTTTTTATTATAAGCGTGCGGGGAAGTGATGGTGTTGAAGATATTGGATGGTACTATAGAGAAACCATGGATCAAACTTAAGGAAATGGTTGATTATGAGGACTATGAGATGATTAACGAGCTTCAAGAGATAATCACTGCCGAGAGTCATACTGCTTTAAAACTAGAGCTTGATTATAAACTAAGTATAAACCGTGAAAATGAATCGCTTTCTAGCATTCAAAACGTAAATGAGTTTATGTATTTTAATGGACAGCAGCTAATAGGCTATGTGGGAATATGTAATTTTGGAGACGCATTAGAAGTTAATGGCATGGTCCATCCCCTTTATAGACAGCAAGGTGTTTTTACAAAATTAACCGACCTAGTCATTGCAGAGTGGAGACGGAGAAATTCAGGTAGCCTGTTACTATTAACGGATCGAAAGTCAAACTCCGGACAGCAGTTTATTAAAAAAATCGGAGCACAGTACAAACTGTCAGAATATGAAATGTTTCTCAAGGATGAAAACATTGTAGTTCCTCAAATGTCATTAGGCGGAATTACTTTTAGAAAAGCCAATAATGCAGATGCCAATGAGATTGTAAGGCAAAATGCGATTTACTTCAACGATGAAAATTGCTCTAATACCGCGAATGATAGTGAGACTGAGCCCGAAAAAACACTTCCAACTGATATGTTGATCCTACCTGAAGAAGAAGAAAAGAGGGGCATGACGATCTACCTCGCAGAAAAAAATCAACAAATAATTGGTAAAGTTAATCTTCAGCTTAACTCTAGTATTGGTGGGATCTATGGTTTAGGCGTATTACCTGAGCATCGGCGCAAAGGATTTGGACGTGCCATTTTAATGATGGCGATAGAAAAGTTAAAAGAAGAAAATGCAAGTGAGGTTATGCTTCAAGTAGCGACAGAAAACGCTAATGCGCTTAATCTTTATAAGTCATGTGGATTCGTCACGACATCGACGATGGATTATTATGAGATGAGAGCATCGGGTTAATTTCGGTTATGAAGCAACAAGTGAACCACCATGATTCGATTACGATCTATAGTGAAGAAGGAGAAGGAATAACGTAACAATTCAATTACCTTTAAGTAAAAATCTGATATAATGATAGACAAAGTACAGCAATAGAATAGAAGGGAAATGTGGTTAAGGCAATGGAGTTAAAAAAGAAAGAAGAAATTAATCGTAATAATCGCTCATTAAAGACGATGTTTAAACAAATAGTAGAGCATAAATATTTTCAACCGATTGTTATAAGTATTATTTTATTAAATGGTCTTATCATCGTTGGTGAGACGTATTTTACTGGAAATAGTATCTTGTTAGCTTTAGATAAAATTATTGTTTGGATTTTTGTGCTAGAATTATTTTTGAAAATCATTGGACTCGGCTTTAGAGGGTATTTTTCAGACCGGTGGAATATTTTTGATTTTAGTATTGTCGTTGCTAGTTTAGTATTTTACTCAACGCCTTTCGTAAGTGTACTAAGGTTAATTAGGGTATTGCGTTTAATCAGAATGATTCCAGCAATTCCTGCGCTACGAAAAATTATCGACTCATTAATGAAATCTGTTCCTGCGTTAACTGGTATATTAGGGCTATCCATCTTGCTGTTTTCAATTTATGCAATTATCGGAACGACGTTTTTTAGTGAGATTTTACCGTATGAGTTTTTCGGAAGTTTCCACACAGCACTGTTTACGTTAATGCAAGTTGTCACATTTGAATCGTGGGCAAGCCAAGTAGCAAGACCGATCATTAATGAAGTACCGTGGGCATGGGTGTATTTCGTGTCGTTTATCATCATCGGAGCATTAGTCATTTTAAACTTAGTCGTAGCGGTGATCTTAAGCTATTTAGGTCAGGATGATGACGCGAAACGAGATGAACAGATGCATCGATTGTTCAAAGAAAACGAAGAACTAAAGCAAGATCTAAATGAAATCAAGCAATTGCTAGTGGAAAAGAATAAATTAGGATCATAGGTAATGACGAAAACAGCGACATGAAAATTGTTGCTGTTTTTTGTTAGTTTTGGGGAATGGGTCAAGGCGGAGTTCAGGTGCTTGTGGACATTGCTTCAGTTTGATGAGAAAGTAGGTTTAATGTCTTGTTTTTGTGATAGTTAATAATAATTAGGGCTTTTGGATTATAAAAAAACTGAGAATTCCAGATTTCAATGAGTTGTTGATCTATCTTGTAAAATTCCGGTGTCGAATTAATAGAAAGTTTGTCGAAACTCTAACATTTTCTGCATGAACATGTTAAATTTTGTTATGTGATAATTTGAATTTATTTTTGTGACGAGAGGGGATAAGTTATGAAAGTTATGCTTAAAAGAGAGGAAACCATTCCCGAATCGTCTGAAAAAATAGAGACATTGCGTCATAAAATGGTATACGTTGGTCAGACTAAAGGAATTAATCACCCTGAAACTATTAGGCTGAGTCAAAAGTTAGATAATCTCTTGAATCAATATCAACAAAAGGAAATAAAATAAAAAATATATAAAGGATGTTTGTTATGCCCTCATGTACGGTCCCCTCAACGTTTAAAATCGAAAGTTTGGAACAATACAAAGACAACTATAGTCTTCTAGAGCATCATCTCCAAATAATGAGTTCGGAAAAAAATCAATTTTCAGTAATATGCGCCTTTAACGTAGCAATTAATAATGCTGTTGTTCATGGAGAGTTTCCAATCATTGTTGAACTTGAACTATTATCGACGGATGATTTATTAATCAAAATAAAAGATAGTGGAAAAGGATTTCCAGTTCGCGAAAAATTAGATTTAATACATAAAAAGGGATCCCGTCAGCTTCTGGAGGAGAGAATATACGAAGAAAATGGTCGAGGTATTTATATTATGTTCAAAGTAGTGAACGAAGTGTTCTTTAATGACATAGGAAATGAAATTACACTCATTATATCGAATTAATTAGACAATAAAATAGTAGTAATTATAACATGGTAGGGAGCGTCCCTGCCTTTTTTGTAGTTGTAAATGTATTAAATAGTAGGAGGAGAAATAAAATGAATTACCATTATTGTTGTAAAGATATTACTGTAGAAATGTTAAAAGGTTTTTTTGTTGGTTGGCCAAACCCTCCAAGTGAAGAAAAACATTTAGAACTATTACAAAAAAGTGATAAAATCGTTGTTTGCATTGATGAAGAGAAGCATCAAGTAGTTGGTTTTATTACTGCAATTACAGACGATGTATTGTCAGCTTACATTCCATTTCTTGAAGTATTGCCTGAGTATCAAAACAAAGGGATCGGTACGGAATTAATAAAACGGATGTTTCAAGAGCTTGAAGGTTTATATATGATCGATTTGTTGTGTGATCAAAATTTGCAACCATATTATAAAAAACTTGGGATGGTTGAGGCTAATGGAATGATTGTTCGAAATTATCAGTTTCAATCAGGGGAAAGAAAAAGTAAGGACGAAAGGTGAATAAACCTTGAAGTTGGTCCTCGCGGGTACCTATTGTTGTTTCATTCTATTTTAGACTAAAGTGACAGTCGCTACCATCCTTTGATACGATATTGGTAGGGGAAGTGAGGTGTTCATATGAACTGCAGTGACATACAGAAAAAATTAATCGATTACCATAAAGGGAAGTTAAGTTTAGAAGAATATAAAGAGGTTGGAGCTCATTTGGCATCTTGTCAGGATTGCGCCAAAAAATATGATAAAATCGCCAACTCCCACATTCGTGAAGAAACCTCACATGTGCCCGCTCCGATTATGATAAAATCGAAACGGTCACCTCGTGTGATGATCAGTGTTATGATATTGAGTTTGATCGTGGTTTCAGGCTTTGTTTATTATTATCAACTTTTGAGTAGTGATCAAGCGGTGTTCGGAGAAACTGTCGACGTTCATACAGTTAATGAAGATATTCAATTGACGATTACTCATGTGGCGGCTAGTAACGAGGAAACGATTCTTTTCTTTGAAGTTGAAGACTTGACCAGTGACGAACATTATTTTATTGAGCCGACCGCGGTTTATGAGCAAGAAACAGCCGTTGGATTTCCAAATGAGCGTATATTAGTACGAAATATAGAGGAAGTTGTTCCCGGGCTTACGAAAGGGCAAATTCATTTAGCGCCGATCGAAGACGGTGAGCAAACATTGAGCATTGAAATTAAGATGCTTTTTACTTCGAATGCCGAACTCGAAACAGAAGATTGGTTTGATCGAGGGAATCGGGTGGTCGTTGAAGGAAGCTGGCAGCTTGAAGTACCGGTGAAAAAAAATGAGGGGAAAACGTATGAGCTAAATGAAGTGATCGATGTTCAAGGAGTTCCTGTTGAAATTCTCGAGATAGTGCTTAGCCCGACGAGTACTGAGTTGAAATACAGTTATAAACGAGATTTTAGTAATGAACATAATCGTGAAATTCAACTATCTCATTTTGTTGCCAATGGAGAGCAGTATGATGTAAGAAACTATATTCGCGGTGTCGTAGATTTTGAATTGCCATATATTCAAACCGCAATATTTAAAGGGATGTACTTTCAAGATTTAAAAAATATCGAAGTTCATTTTGGAAAGATGGAACAATACGTAAATAACCAAGTCAAAATCGACTTTGATGTTAAGGACTTGCCGTATACATTTGAATACATCGGTGAGCCGATCACTATTGAGACAGTGGAGGTCGATGATTATACAACAACAATAACGATAAAAGAAGCCGTCGACGCAGACCGCTCTTATAATTTTTTACAATTAGATTTGAACTACTATCGTCATAGTGGTGGAATGGATAACTTCACCTATTATAGTGTTGACTACAATATAGAAACAATTTGGTTTGATCGTGAAGGTGTGATGCATGAGGATCCATTGCCTTCGCTTCCACAACAACAATTCCATGCTCCAGGTCCACAACACGAATATCAATTTTTTTCTACGGAACAAACCGTTGAAGTGTCTTGGCAAGAAGGTGAAGAACCTTTTGTTCCAACATTTTTATATATTGAAGCCTATGCAAAAGCAACATTTTTAGATGACGTTGCTAAAATTTCTATAAGGTAGAGGGAGTCCTTTGGAACGAACTTTTCATTTATTCATGAAGGTTAAAAAAGAATAGACTTCATTAATTAGTTTAATGTATGAATGGTTTGTGCAGCTGTCTTGCGGATAGATATACCTCGCCAAACATTTTGTTTTGTAGCACAACTAAAGCGTTCCCATTACTTGATGGAACGCTTTTTTGATGAATAATATAGAATTGACTATCATGACTTAACTTCATTTCTTCCCATGGACGGAGCCGTTAAACCAAATTGTGATTTGATCGTTTTTACTTCGTACCATTTTCGTACTAGTCTGACCTCGTTCCCGTTCAGTCCCTGTTTTTACTTTAGGTGTTTTTTTATTAGAGTGCTTTTGTTTGGTGAGGGCGGCCGCTGATTGAATGTGAATTATTTTTTTAGGTCGGATTTCGACTGGAATATCAACATCTTCGTGATTATGGCGATCGATTGGTGTTTCCTCAATCACCTTTTCAGTGGTAGTTTTATCATCTAAAACATCACGCACTTCACG
>SKOL01000681.1 GCA_007120055.1 Anaerobacillus sp. | reverse complement strand
CGAAGAATTATAAACTGATAGGACACGGAAAATCATCTTATTATATAAAAAATTTATAAATTGTTATTACATCAATGCAATAGTTTCCTTAGTCCATGCATCACGCGGTATTGGTGCATGGTCTTTTGGTTTTTTTCCTTTTTCATGCACCAATCTTCGTTTGGTTGCATGATTTTTACTGTTTTTTCCTTTTTCATGCACCAATCTTCGTTTGGTTGCATGATTTTTACTGTTTTTTCCTTTTTCGCGCTTATTGAACCCTTCATTACGCACGGTTTTTACTGTTTTTTCCTTTTTCGTGCATATTGAACCCTTCATCATGCACCGTTTTTACTGTTTTTTCCTTTTTGGCGCGTATTGAACCCTTCATCATGCACCGTTTTTACTGTTTTTTTCTTTTTCGTACGTATTGCCCCCTTCATTATGCAAAGTCGCAGAAAAAGCCCACCACCTCATAGGTGATGGGCCTGCTTTCTTCCAGATTAAATGTGTTTGTTTACTAGTTCTGCTAAAGCTTCTTTCGGTTGGAAGCCGACTACTTGGTCAACGACTTCACCATTTTTTAATACTAATAAAGTTGGGATGCTCATTACTCCAAACTTACTTGCTGTTTCTTGATTTTCATCGACGTCTACTTTTGCAATTTTAGCTTTGTCGCCTAGTTCACCGTCAAGTTCTTCAAGAACAGGTGCGATCATTTTACAAGGTCCACACCAAGGTGCCCAAAAATCGACTAATACAACACCTTCATTTGTTTCAGTCGCGAAATTTTGATCTGTTACATTTACGATTGCCATTGTTAAATCCTCCCTATTATCCATCTTTTTACCTCATAGAGTATTATAACATTTAATAAAGTTACGATGCTACAATCTTGCTTACACTTTAAAATTACCCTTGAAAACGAAAAATTATCCAAGGTATAAGAAAAATCAAAAGCGAGCCCCGACAAAGGACTCGCTATCAACTAAAAATTATTAAGAGCTTACAACTTCTTTTTTGAATTCTTCAAGTAGAAGTGGCATTACTTCTGCTAAATCGCCAACAATTCCGTAATCAGCGATGCTGAAAATTGTTGCTTCTGGATCTTTGTTTACTGCTACGATACATTTAGAGTTTGACATACCTGCAACGTGCTGGATTGCACCAGAAATACCGAAAGCAAAATAAAGATCAGGAGTTACAACTTTACCAGTTTGACCGATTTGTAATGAATAGTCACAATATTCAGCGTCACAAGCTCCACGTGAAGCCCCTACAGCTGCTCCGAAAATATCAGCAAACTCATACAGCTTATTAAATCCTTCTTCACTTTTCACTCCACGGCCACCAGCGACAACGACTTTCGCTTCTGATAAGTCGACACCACCAGAGCTTTTACGTACGATCTCTTTAATGATTGTGCGTAAATCTTTAATGTCAACAGAAACTGCTTTTACTTCACCAGAAAGAGACTCATCTCTATCTAATGCCGTAATATTGTTAGGTCGAATTGTCGCTAAAATAATTCCGTCTGAAATTACCTTTTTCTCAAATGCTTTACCAGCATAAATCGGACGAGTGAATACAACTTCTTCTCCGACAACTTCTAGGGCAGTAACGTCAGAAACTAAGCCAGCTTGTTTCTTCATAGCGATGCGAGGTGCAAGGTCTTTCCCAATTGCTGTATGACCAATGATCACCGCATCTGGAGATTCCTCATCGATTACTTGAAGAAGTGCTTGTGAGTAAGCATCAGGCGTATAATCTTTTAAACTACTATTCTCTACAGTTAAAACACGGTCTGCCCCATAATAAAATAATTCAGAAGATAAACCGCTTACATTTTCACCTACTAAAACTGCAGCAACTTCTCCACCATCAGCAACTTGTTTCCCAGCTGCAATGGCTTCAAACGATACGTTACGAAATGAATTGTCTCTTATATCCGCAAGAACTAATACTTTTCTAGCCATTTTCATATCCCTCCAGTTATATTACTTTTGCTTCCGTTTTTAATAAAGAAACAAGCTCTTTGACTTGATCATCTACTTCGCCCTCAAGAATTTTACCTGCTTCTTTTTGAGGTGGTAAGAAAATTTCCACTGTTTTTGTTTTTGCTTCTACGTCATCTTCTTCTAAATCAATATCATCTAATTCTAGACGCTCTAACGGTTTCTTTTTCGCTTTCATAATCCCTGGTAAAGAAGGATATCTCGGCTCGTTTAAGCCTTGTTGTGCTGTTACAAGGACTGGCAGTGACACTTCTACAACTTCTTTATCACCTTCAACATCTCTTTCGATGGTAGCAACTGAACCATCTACATCAATTTTCGTAATTGATGTTACGTGAGGGATATCTAATTCTTCAGCAATTCTTGGGCCAACTTGACCTGATCCACCATCAACAGCGACATTACCTGCTAAAACGATGTCATATTCTTTATCTTTTAGTAATGTTGCCAACACTTTGGCTGTTGTAAACTGATCGATATCATCTACCTCTTCACTATCGATAACAATTGCTTTGTCTGCTCCCATTGCTAAGGCTGTACGAACTTCCTTATCGGCTTCTTCCTCAGCAAAAGAAACAACTGTTACTTCACCGCCATGCTTTTCTTTAAGGACAAGTGCTTCTTCAATGGCATACTCGTCATAAGGATTAATAATAAATTCTGCTCCATCCTCATTAATCGAACCATTTGAAAGGGTGATTTTTTCTTCTGTGTCGAAGGTTCTCTTCATTACAACAAAAATATTCATTCCTTTACCTCCTTAAATTAAGTAAATATAAAGCCTTTTTATTTTTCTTAAGTATTATTGATCTTTAAATTGTGCTGGTCGTTTTTCAAGGAAAGCATTAATACCTTCTTGACCATCGTGTGATTCAAAAGCTTCTCCAAAAAGCACAGCTTCTTTTTTAACACCGTCTTGGAACTTATAATCGTTCGCATACGTTAGAAGCTGTAATGCAAGTTTCATAGATACTGCACTTTTCTTTGTTAACTTTTGAGCTAGTTCATAAGCTTTTTCTAAAAGCTCTTCTTCACTGTAAGCATGATTAGCTAAACCTAGCTTTACGGCCTCACTACCGGTTATCGGCTCACTTGTTAGTAACATTTCAGCAGCCTTTGCTACTCCTACATAACGTGGAAGACGTTGACTTCCAGCAAAACCAGGGATTAAACCGAGTTGTAATTCAGGTAAGCCTAATTTACAATTTTCAGAAACTAGACGAATGTGACAAGCCATTGCAAGCTCTAATCCCCCACCTAGTGCTGCTCCATGAACAGCAGCGATGACAGGTTTAGAAAATTGTTCGATACGGTTAAATAAAACTTGTCCGTACTCAGCTAACTTTTCAAACTCAGCCCCATTTTCTACTGTCGTAAACTCTTTAATATCTGCTCCTGCTGCAAAAAATCTTCCATGACCGTGTAAAACAACCACCTTTACTTTATCATCGTTTTCAAGGTCATCGAAAATAGCCGATAACTCTTGAAGTAGCGGAGACGACAATGCGTTAGCAGGGGGGCGATTAATCGTAATTGTTGCGATACGGTCCTCCTCTTTTACAAGGAAAAATTGATACTTACTCAACATCACTCACTCCTTTCAATTACTCAAGCTTATTGTATTTTTCTGCTAGTTCAAATAGTACAAACTTATTTTAATTATTACATAAATTAAACAACATTGAAAATTTAAAAAAATTATTACAAAAAAAATTTTTTTAACATTCATAGGGAATTTTGAATTACTTACCTAAAAAATGCAATATGTAACTAATTCAAAATTCTACATTAAAATTTCACTTAAGTACTATATGAACTAGCATTGAAACTACGATCTCCTCATTGCGTTAAGTAGCATTGTATGAACAGGTTCACAGAGCTGAACTAAGTCATATTTATGCTCTTTCATTACCCAGTCAGTGACAACTTCATCAATCGTCCCAAAGATCATTTGTCTTGTGATGCGAACATCAAGATCCTCTTTAAATACTCCTTTTTCAATTCCGAGTAAAATGATCGTATCAATAAGTTTTAAATAACCTTTAAGTACTTCATTAATACGATTCCGTAACTCGATGTTAGATTGTCTTAATTCTAATTGAGTAACAATCGCTAATGAATGATCTTTTTGTAATTGCATGAGGTGCATAGTTATCAATATTAATAATTTCGCCTCAATTGAAGATTCTCCTGCTAATTCTTCTTCAATCTTCTGAATAAATTTTCCCATTTTTTCTTCAAATAACGAAACGAGTATATCTTCTTTGTTTTTAAAGTAAAGATAAATCGTTCCATCTGCTACTCCTGCTTCTTTCGCAATTTTGGAAACTTGTGAGTGATGATATCCATTTTGGGCGATCACTTTAACCGCTGCATCAATTATTTGATCATATTTTTGCCCTTTCCGCTTTGCCAACGTTTTACCCCTTCCTGGAATCGATAGTAATGAATGACCATTCATTCATATTTTTATTTTAGTCGATCGTTTATTTTATGTCAATCAACTTCTATAAATAAAAGCAGAACATATTTGTATTTTTTGGAGAATAAGGTAATAACTTTTGGAAATAGTAAAGGTATCCTTCAATAGTGTTATATCGTGCGCAGGATAACTTTACGTCTTGAAAGGAGTAGCATCATGGAAACACAAACTTCTAGTGATACGTACCGTCCGACGAAAATCTTTTTTTACTCTTCACTTGTTTGGCTCGTCATCGGTATGATATATGGTTTAATATTAGCTTTTAAATTTATTTGGCCTAACTTTTTAGTCTGGGGACCACTCCAAGTCATACTACAATTTGGTCGCATTCGACCCGTTCATACAAACATGCTTTTATTCGGTTGGTTAACAATGGCTAATATAGGCGCTCTTTTTTATGTTATCCCTAAACTTTGTCGAAATCAACTGTCATTTCCTAAAATGGCAACGTTTTTAGGCTATTTCTGGAACTTTATCATTGTCGTTGGTTCCATTGCTTTAACGATGGGGTATACGACAGTTACTGAATACGGCGAATGGCCACTTTGGATTGATATTTTAGTTGTTATTGGTGTGGCTATGCTCGCTCTGATTTGTTTTTCTACGATTGCTAACAGAAACGAAAAGCAGTTATACGTTAGCCTTTGGTATTTTATGGGTTCGCTCATTTGGTTACCTGGACTATATATCATCGGAAATCTACCTTATAAATTATTATCAGGAGTTCCACAGTTTTTAATTTTTTGGTTTTATGGTCATAACGTCATTGGCTTATGGTTTACAACTGTCGGCGTAGGGCTTATTTATTATTTACTTCCCTACTTAACTAAAAATCCATTATATAGTCATCGTCTATCGTTAATCGGCTTTTGGACGATTGCTACTTTTTACGTATGGAATGGTCCACACCACCTTCAAAATGGTCCGATCCCACTTTGGCTAATGAAGGCAGGAATTATTCCGTCTGTGCTGTTAATTATCCCTGTTTGGGCTGTTTTAGCAAATGTATTTGGGACGATGAAGGGGAAGTGGCATGCTGTCGCTCACAATACTCCATTAAAATTTCTAGTGACGGGAGCAATCTTTTATTTAATTACTTGTTTACAAGGACCATTTCAATCTTTGCAAGGACCTAGTTCGATTGTAAAGTTTACCGACTGGGTACCTGGACATGCCCACTTACCAGTGTTTGGTGCATTTTCATATGTAGCATTTTCAGTCATGTATTATGTACTCCCGAAAATTGTATATCATAACATCTACTCGAATCGATTGATGGAAACTCATTTTTGGCTCTCAACGATCGGTTTACTTTTGTTCACATTTAGCACGTGGACTGCAGGTGTTTTTGAAGGTTTTGCCTGGATTGAAGGAGCTCAATATGGACTTCAGTTTGTAGAAATGCTCACGGCAATGCAACCATTTTTCTGGATAAGAACAGTAGGTGGTACATTAATGTTTGTTGCGCAAATATTCTTCATTATTAACCTGTACAAAACGTTCCAATTAGGAAAAAAATCACAAAATACAAATGAGAGTAGCGCATAACAATTAAAAATTTAAAATTTAAAATTTAAAATTGTTGGATGTAAAGCTACGAAGCATATCTAGCAAGTAATTCTTAATTTTACATTGTAAATTTCACATTAAGATGGAGGTGATTTAATGAGTGGGTTTGCTAATGAGCGTTCAATGTTCACTTACGTAATCGGTGCGTCAATTTTATTTTTAATCGGTGTTTTCGGAACTGCATACTTACCGTTTTACGACGATCAGATGCAAGCACCTAATGAAAATGCAGAATTAAGAAATTACTCTGTCGACTCGGCTGAATATCGCGGTAGAGAAGTTTATATACGTGAAGGGTGTCACGTTTGTCATACGATGTTTGTTCGTCCAGTACTAGCCGATAGTGCATTAGGACCTATATCTCAACCAGCGGACTATTATTATGAAGCACCGGCAATGCTTGGCTCTAAAAGAACAGGTGCTGATTTAATGTGGGTCGGTAATCGCTGGAATGCAGACTGGCACCGTGAACACTTAATTAACCCTCAGAAAATTTTACCAGGGAGCATCATGCCAAGATATGATTATTTGAGTGATCAAGATATGGAAGATTTAATTGCGTATTTAATGAGTTTAAAGCCTTCGCCACAAACAGAAGGTCGACCGGTGAATTAGTGTAGCTCCACCCTAGTTTCAAATAGAAAGTGAGGTGTGTAGGTTTGGATAAAGATAAACAAAATAGTGAAGTAAATAATGAAGAAATGAAAGACCAGCATCCAAAAACTGAACACGGTGCACCTACTGATGAACCACCAACACCACAAGTAGAAGATATGTCCGAAGACATTCGTATGGGAAATGCAAAAGTTCCCCGCTTTCTCGTTGTCACTTATTGTCTATTAGCGATTTGGGCTTTTGGGTATGCTCTAATGGCCGTTCCGCTTAATCAAGTAGCAGAAGTTGCAGCTGATGGGGAAACGATATTTTCGCAAAGCTGTTTTGGCTGCCATAACGTAACGGATGAATTTAAAGTTGGACCAGGAATGCAAGATGTTGGTTTGAAATATTCCGAAGAAGAGCTCCAAAAAATTTTACTAAACGGAATTGGGACAATGCCTTCTTTGCCTAACCTTGGCTTAAATACAGAACAAATCAAAGCGGTGAAGGAGTATATATTGACGTTGTAGTTTCTCAATGTACAATTTACAATTTAAAATTAAAAATTATTGAATGCATAGCTTCGAAGTGTTAGTCATTTTGCAGCGTGCAATTCACCGAATTTTATTAGCAATACGGCTAATTTATCTTTTAAATTCTAAATAAAGCACCTTAGAATTTACCCTACAAACAATTGTCAATTGTAAATT
>SKOL01000148.1 GCA_007120055.1 Anaerobacillus sp. | reverse complement strand
TCAGTAAAAATTAAAAAAATCATGAACCCTAAAGTCATAACGGATAATAAAATTAACGGTCCTTCGTAAGATGCTACCGCTTGATCTTCACCTGCAGCCATCGTTGTAGTAGCAAACATCGTTAAAAAAACAAATAATGTTGAAAAAATTGCTAACACCTTTTTCATGAATGGTTCCTCCTAATACAAAGCTATTTATGATTATTATGGTTAATACTAATATTATAGAGTTAACTCTATTGAATAGCAATAATATGAAGGCAAATGATTGTTTTAAAGTTTAACGATTGAATGATTTTTGAATGTCACCATTCGTTTTTAAAATAGATATTTAATGTGTAAAAAAACATGATATAATGATTTATTAAAGAGTAAAGACTATTCAAAATATATTTTAAAGTAAGAAAGGGTAAAATAATGAATCAAAATAAAGTTAAGATCGAAGATATAGTAATTGCACATCATAGTTTAAAAGATGTAATCATACATACACCACTTCAATATAATTCTGTTTTGTCAGAGCGATATGAATGTAATGTGTTTTTGAAAAGAGAAGATTTACAAGTAGTTCGCTCATTTAAGATAAGAGGGGCTTATCATTTAATCCAAAGTTTAACGAATGAAGAACGTGCGGCTGGCGTTGTTTGTGCAAGTGCAGGAAATCACGCTCAAGGCGTTGCTTATTCCTGTCACCATTTAAAAATATTTGGGAAAATTTTTATGCCTAAAACAACACCGAGACAAAAGGTGACTCAAGTGAAACGATTTGGTGGGGAGTTTGTTGAAGTTGTTTTATGTGGAGATACGTTTGACGATGCATATACTGAAGCTATGGATGATTGCCTATTAAATGATAAGACGTTTATTCACCCTTTTGATGACGAAAGGATTATCGCTGGACAAGGTACGATTGGAATGGAAATTATGGATGACATCGATCAAACCATCGATTTTTTATTTATGTCGATTGGTGGAGGCGGACTAACGTCAGGTGTAGGCACATATATAAAAGGAGTTAGTCCAACAACTAAGTTGGTTGGAGTAGAACCAGAAGGTGCCCCTGCAATGAAAACATCGATTGATAATGATGAGCTTACACCGTTAAGTAAGATTGACAAATTTGTGGACGGAGCTGCGGTCAAAAAAGTAGGGGAGTTACCGTTTTCGATCTGTCGCTCAATATTAGACGATGTTCTCATCGTTCCTGAAGGGAAAGTATGTACGACAATTTTAGAGTTATATAATGAAAATGCCATCGTAGCTGAACCGGCAGGAGCATTGCCGATCGCAGCACTTGAATTTTATCGAGAAGAAATTAAAGGGAAATCAATTGTCTGTGTTATTAGTGGTGGGAATAACGATATTGGTCGAATGCAAGAAATAAAAGAGCGTTCACTTATTTATGAAGGCTTACAACATCACTTTATTATCAATTTCCCGCAACGGGCTGGTGCCTTGCGAGAATTTTTAGATGATATATTAGGCCCTGATGATGACATTATTCATTTTGAGTACACAAAAAAGAACAATAAAGATAATGGTCCAGCTGTTGTTGGAATTGAATTAAAGCGTAGTGAAGATTATGATGGATTAATCTATCGAATGAATGAAGCGGAAATTGAATTTATTGAAGTAAACAAAGATAAAAATTTGTTCAATTTACTAATCTAGACGAACATATTCTAGAACAAACACTAAAAACGTGGTAATCTATGGATATATATATAAATATTAATTTGAAACAAGTAGGCTTTATTTTTGTAAAAGTTGGATAGTTGGTTAGTAGAAAGTTGGAAACGGAGAAACTCAACTTTTACCATTTTAAATGGTGAAGCTACAACTTCATGCAGGCTTTGTATGAAAAAAGGCGATCGACTCTCTTGAGCAAGCCTCTAAAGTCGGAACGAATTTACAGCGCAGTGAAAGAGATCGATTGCCTTTTCCATATTAGTTGGTGACGCTTATCGTCATGCGGGTTTTGTATGCAATACTTCAAAAAAAGAGCCTATTGAAATTGAGGGAGGAAGTCAGTATATGGCTAATGGTCATAAAGGGATTTTATTAGAAAGTGGAACTAATGAACTAGAGGTTATTGTATTTTCTATAGGAAGTGGAGTTTTTGGAATAAACGTTATGAAAGTTAGAGAAATTATAAATCCACTTCCGGTTACACGAATGCCTAACGGCCATCCGAATGTTGAGGGGATTATTAGGCTAAGAGAAGAAGTCATTCCAGTAGTAGATTTAGCGAAAGTTATTGGTTTTCCGTCTTCAGAAAATCCTGAACAAGATAAGCTAATTGTTGCTGAGTTAAACCAACTGAAAGTAGCATTCCACGTTCATAGTGTTTCACGAATACACCGAATTTCTTGGGAACAAATTGAAAAGCCAACTCAACTTTCACAAGGGTTGCAAGGCTCAACAATCGGTGTAATTAAAATGGATGATTTAATGATCTTACTTTTAGATTATGAAAAAGTTGTCGTAGATATAAGCCCAGAATCAGGATTGAATGTCGGACAACTAAAATCGTTAGGGGAACGTGAGCGCTCTAATAAAAAATTAATCATTGCTGAAGATTCACCGATTTTAAGAAAGTTGTTAGAAGATACGTTAACAGAGTCGGGATATAACAATTTACACTTTTTTGAAGATGGTAGAGAAGCATGGGATTACTTAGAAGAGAAAGCTCAAAATACCGATAGTTTTTCTGAACTTCCCCATTTAATTATTACGGATATTGAAATGCCGAAAATGGATGGTCATCATTTAACGAAACGCATTAAAGACCATAAAGAACTTAATGATATTCCAGTGGTTATTTTTAGCTCGTTAATTAGTGGAGATTTATATCATAAAGGCGAAAGAGTAGGCGCAGATGCACAAGTAAGTAAACCAGAAATCGTAAATTTAGTTCAAAAGATTGATCAGTTATTAGTATAGAGAAGAAACTGACTGAAGAGGTTGCATTTTAGCGAACCTTTCAGTCAGTTTTTTTTGAAAGATAAGAAAGTATAAAAAGTATTGGGAACTGTCTAGCTTCAAAACACTTCGCTGACCAAGGAGCTTGCGTGAAGGTTTCTATGTGCCCGAATGGCAATAAGGTAAGTTTTACCTATGTGTTATTACTTTGAAACTTGGTGTGTAAACCCTAAAATGAAGCGTTTTCAACATTACCACAATGGTAAAGTTGTTTTAGTACAATCTGTTGAAAAATAATTGTTGTTGTAGTACAATAAAGTTATAAATTTAGTCAACAATGAAACGGAGGTAACTACAATGGCTCTGCAAACAGCAACTGATTTTTTTAAAAATTTACCACCGAAACAATGTACTAATTGCGGAAATGAAATTGATGAAATGCACGACTGTTACACACATCAGTGTGAGAAATGCGATAGTGAAGTAAAATAATAATAATAAGCTCTCTACCTATTGGTGGGGAGTTTTTTTGTATAAAAAAAGTGTGTTAACGAAAGCTATAATAGGATGTTTTATATAGGAGGGGATGTTGTGAAAGGTATTATAGCTGGTTTGGTTGCCATCGTTATCGCACAAATTTTAAAAGTACCCCTTAATGCTTTACAGACAGGGAAGTGGAATTTAAAACAAATTTTCGGTTCTGGCGGTATGCCTAGCTCGCATTCAGCAGGTGTTACATCTTTAGCTACATATGTGGGTCTAAAGTTAGGAGCTCGTTCTTTAGACTTTGCACTGTCAATTATCTTTGGTTTAATTGTCATGTATGATGCCCAAGGGATCAGAAAACACGCGGGCGAAACAGCCATTAAAGTGAATGATTTAGAAAAGCGAATTGATCAACTAAGTGGCAATAACAAAGATGAAGCTCACGATAAAAAGTCAAAACAATTAAAAGAAAGTTTAGGCCATCAACCAGAAGAGGTTCTAGGTGGAGCCGTTTTAGGATTTTTTGTTGGCTTGATTAGTTATTTTAGTAATAGAAAGTGAAAAAAGAGGGTGTTTTTGAGCACCCTCTTTCCATTTGTAAAACACCGTTTTTTGGATTAGTGTAACATGAACCATGATATAAATTGAAAAATTTATAACCACATTACTTATGTCTAAATATAGCGTACTTTATGGATCCTTTTAACTTCTCTGACAACCATCAATTTTTAACTATTCTTAAAATTGTAACGATAGCAACTTCTCAAAACGTTTTTCAACATGAAAAATTATTAGAAGGTATATATTGTATAATAAAGCTATATTTAGTAGTGGGGTTTTAATGAGATAGTGGGCTACTATGAAACTTTTAATTTTAGACTGTTGCAGTTTTTTTAGAGTAACCCATTTTATAGTATGAAGAGGGGGGATGGTATGGTTGTCACAGAAGAAAACGATAAAGAAGAAATATTATTATTTGAACAACATGAACATGCCAAAGCTTGTGGAGATTTTGCAGAGGCGTGGCGAGATGAGTATTTCATTGAGAAAAAGAAGCGAGATGAAGTGGTTTATGCAATTGTTGAACATGACAACGGTTGGATCGAGTTGGATGAAAAACCATCATTAAATAAACAGACGCAAATGCCGTATTCTTTTATTAATTATCCATTAAAACCGAAATTGAAAGCGTACACGAATGGTATTAATAGAGTTGAAGATATAGACGACTATGCGGCATTACTTTGTAGTTTACATTTTAGTTCTTTTTTTGAAGGGTATACGAACGGTAGGGGAGAAGGGTTTTTAAAACAAGAGAGAAGGCGGCAACAAATGTTGATGGAGAAGTTAAATATTAATAAGAAAGATAGAGCATTACAATTTCATTATGAATTGTTACAGTTTTGCGATAATCTTTCACTATATTTATGTATGAACACACCGGGTGTAGCTAAAAAAAATGAATTAAATTGGTTTCGGAGCGGTTTTTCACAAAAGTTTGCTTTTAATCAATATCGAACGATCAGCGCACATTGGCTTGATGAAGCGACAGTTGCATTATCTGATTTTCCTTTTAAGAATGAAGTTACAGTATCTATAAAATATAAAACTATTAAAAAGAATCGTCTAAGGAACCTCGAAATAGAGTACGAGCAGCTACCAGTTCACAAAAGAACAGTGACAATGGTTAAAGAGTAAAGAAGACTACTACTGATATCTCTACTGGTTAAAAAGGTTTGTTTAAGTAAATCAATTGTATTTTTTACAGAGAAAAAGAGCAGCGAATGGCTGCTCTTTTTAATAATTTTTAAACAAATGGAGTTTCGTGCTTAGTTTTAAGACGCTTCCATCTACGCTCTACTTCTTCTTCGAAGTCTTTTAACATTGGAGCGTTAGATTCTTTTAATAAGTGTTTCGTTTTACCCATCATTTTTAACCATTCAGATAACTCAACGCGTTTTTTCTTCGTTTCAGGATCATACGTAATCGTTGTTTCACCTTGTTCAATTTCGTAAAGAGGGAAGAAGCAAGATTCAACAGCTTTTCTCATAATCTCTTCACCTAAACGGTCTTCTGATTTCCAGTTAAGTGGACAAGTGATTAAGATCTTTCCGTAAGCCATTCCAACATTTTGAGCATACCATTGCGCCTTCGCAGCTTTTTTAATTAAATCTTGTGGATATGCTTCTGTACCAGTAAATACGTAAGGAATGTTCGTTGCAGCCATAATTTGAGCTGTATCTTTATGGTGGAACGCTTTACCTTGCTTTGTTTTACCGATTGTTGTTGTACTAGTCATATGACCAAGTGGAGTAGAGTAAGACATTTGCGAACCAGTGTTCATATAGCCTTCATTATCATACTCAAGAATGATCATTTTATGGTTACGTAAAGCCGTACCGATCGCAGAACCCATACCGATATCCATACCGCCATCTCCAGTGATCATAACGAATGTAAAGTCATCAGAGATGTCAATTTCACCACGACGCTTCATTTCGAAAAATGCTTCGAGTGTACCAGAAAGTGTAGCAGCACCGCTTTGGAATAAGTTATGAATAAACGTTTGTTTATGCGAACTATGCGGATAAGCTGTTGTAACAACATAACCACAACCAGTTTGGAATAAAATAACTGCGTCTCCTTCAATTCCTTTGAAGAATAACTCTAAACCTGGGAAGATCCCACATCCAGGACAAGCGCCGTGACCTGAACCAAATCGTTTAGGCTTCGCTGTTAAAGCACGTAATGGCGGAACCTTTACGTTTAATTTATTTGTTTCTTCATCTTGAGTCACTTTAATTAAGCCGCTGTTGAAGTCCTCGCCTTTCATTGGCTCTATCACTGGCTCAAGTTTGTTCTCAGGATTTCCAGGAACGTGACCGTAGTAGTCGAATGGTCTTTCTGCAACGCCTCTTTCCATTGCGTCAATGGCCATTTCAAAAAACTTTTCAGCGTCATCTGCGTAGAAGTCTTTACCACCTACACCGAATACGCGGCTAAGAACGATCGTTTCGTTTTCTTTATCTTCTTGTAGGGCAGACTTCACTTCATGAGTTAAGTTTGGACCATTTCCGCCGTAAGAATCAGCACGCTCACCAACTAATACTGATTTAACATTCTTTAATGCTTCGCGAATTTCTTTAGCAGGGAATGGACGGATGATATTAGGGCTAATCACACCAGCTTTAATTCCTTGCTTGCGAAGTTTATCAACTACGTCTTTAGCAGATTCAGCAGCAGAGTTTAATAAGAATAAAGCAACATCAGCATCTTCCATACCATATAAGTCTAATGTTTCATATCCACGACCTGAAATTTCAGCATATTCCTTTTGAATTTCTTCAAACACTTGACCAGCACGATATAGAGCTTCTGATTGCTGGAAGTTGTTATTAATAAGGTCATCACCATTCATGTGAGCACCGATTGTTACTGGTTGATCTTTCACACATGCTCTTGGGTACTCAGTTGGCATTTCTCCAACGAAGTTTTGAACCGTTTTACGATCTTTGAAATAGTCAACTTTACGCTTTTGGTGTGATGTAAAGAAGCCATCATACGCTACGATAACAGGAAGACGAACGTCTTTATGCTCCGCTAATTTTAAAGCCATAATGTTCATATCATATACTGCTTGTGGTGTACGAGCAGTTAAGATGACCCAACCTGTATTAAGTGCGTAGTAAAGATCAGAATGATCTCCGCGGATATCTAACGGTCCACTAACTGCGCGAGTTACAAGATTCATAACCATTGGGAAACGTAAACCAGATTGTACTGGCATTTGTTCTAACATATATAAGAATCCGTTTGCACTTGTTGCGTTGAATACACGTGCACCTGTTGCTGATGCACCGAAACAAATACCTGCAGACCCGTGCTCACCGTCAGCAGCGATTAACTCGATGTCATGCAATCCTTGAGATTTCATTAAGTCTAAATATTGAGCAACTTCCGTAGATGG
>SKOL01000281.1 GCA_007120055.1 Anaerobacillus sp. | reverse complement strand
TAAGTAGTAACGTAATGAGTTCATCGTATAAATCACTTTCTATGTGATCTTTTAACGTAGAACCATCTTGGTACACTCCTTTTTCAGATATAAACTGCATCATCTCCATGGGGTTAAGATTGTTAATGTCCACTTCAACTGCAAGGTAATCAGAGTTTGAATAAGCCTCTTTAATCGTCCCATGTAGGGGGTACATATCGGAATTACCAACATGAACGGAACCTAATAAATAAACGTTACTATCACCATTTTTAACTTCATAAAAAACACCTTTAGCCCCCTCCACTGGCTGTTGGTCTGTTTTTTCGGTACACCCTAATAAACTAATAAATAGTAAGAAAACTAAGCCTAACATAGTTAAATAGTTTTTGAGCATGTTGCCCTCCTGATTTACGTATTTTTACCACATATATGAGTGAATTTCATAATTACCTAAAGTCACAACAGGCGAAGCTTTTACCCAGGCTGTTCAAAAAATCGCATCAAAATAATGAACGTATTCTATTTTAACCCTCAGCGCGTAACTACTTTTTTACTGCACTAAAAAGTGCTCCTTTCGTATACTTAGATGTTGAAACGCCAGTATCACGGACGTGTTCTACGTCAGAAAAACCTGTGTTTTGTAACAATTGTACAAGATCCCTAACTGGGATCGCTCCACCAATTCAGTTCGACCATGCTTCTACATTTTCGGTCAACTCCAAAGGAATACTTTCTTGAAGGACAATGTCGGCAAATTGAAGTGTTCCCCCTCGTTTTAAAACACGATAAATTTCTTTAAATGATTGCTGTTTTAGTGGAGAAAGGTTTAATACACCGTTGGAGGTGACAACATCAAAGGTTTCGTCTTTATATGGAATTTTTTCTGAACTGGCAACAACGATTTCTCCATTTGAGCTAGCACTGTTTTTAAAATTTGTGTTCGCTTTATCGACCATTTCAGGCGTAATATCAATACCGCAAACTAGCCCATCGTCCCCCACCATAGTACTAGCGACGAGAAGGTCAATTCCTGCGCCACAACCAATGTCCAAAACCGTTCTTCCGACATTGATCTCACCTAGTGAGAATGGGTTTCCGACTCCACAAAAACTATTTAATGCTTCGTCTGGTAGACGGTCTAAAATAGATTTGTCATAACCTAAAGAAAGAGCTCCTTCTTTTCCAGTTTTGTAATTAAACTTTCCGATGGCAGTTTGCGAAATTTTTGCATATTTAGCTTGAATTCCTTGTTTAATATCGATCATTTTTTCACTGTTCAATTAAAGCTACTCCTTCCATATTCAAAATCTACATTTATAATTAAAACTAGATTAATACGGATAATCAGCAATTGGGAGCGTACCTTTATGTAGTCCCTGCCCTGTTCTTTACTATACTGGTTTAATGAATTTCATAATTCTATATTTTCGTCACTAAGATCAATATACAGTTGCACCAAAACACTTTGCAATTATATATATTGTTTGATGTGACTCTTTTTTGGTAATTATGAAATTCACTCAGTTAAATGAATTGCTAAAAATGTCCATTTTTATAATACCACTTCTTGCTAAATAACGTAATCAATTTCACAATGCTGATCTATTGGCAACTATGAGATATCATGTTTTTTCCCGGTAAATTTTTTATTTATTGATTTAACGAGTTACATTCAAGACACGTAATTGTCACATTTATTTATAAAAAAGACATTGTGAAACCCTTCACTTTACCGTAAGCTATTAACTATGTTTCTTTTTTGTGAAACTAATCACAAGTTTCATAATCTTGAGCGCAGCATCGATTTTTAGTAGCACCGTTGTTATTTTATAAGCAAACAGAAACTTTATTTTAAGAGGGCTAAACCCTCTTTTTAAAACAACTTACATGTGAATTAATTCACATAACTATACATATTAGGAGATGATCTTTATGAACAAACCAAAAATTGTAGTCTTAGGATCTGGGTACGGTGGAATTATTACAACCAAAAAATTAGAAAAACTACTAAAATCAGGCGAAGCTGATGTAACGCTTATTAATAAGCATTCTTACCATTACATTACTACTCAGTTACATAAAACAAGTGCTGGAACTGCTCAAGATAATAAAATTGCATTACCGATCGAAGAGTTAATCAATAACGAAAAAATAAACTTTAAAAAAGCGACGGTTTCTTCGTTAAATTTTGATGATAAGCAAGTGTTATTAGAAAATGGCGAAACTGTTGAATATGATTATTTACTTGTCGCGCTCGGGTTTCAAATTGAAACATTTGGTATCCCTGGTATTGAAGAACACGCTTTTAAGATTCGTAGTTTCCGAAGTTCTAAAGCTATTTACCACCATATTGAAAATCAATTTTCAAAGTATCAAGAAGATCACGATCCTGCTAGATTAACGTTTGCAGTCGCTGGTGCTGGCTTTACTGGTGTTGAAATGGTCGGTGAATTAGTTGAGAACTTAAAGAAGCTAGCGAAAAAACATGAAGTTCCTTATGAAAAAGTGCAAATTATTAATATCGAAGCATCACCAAATTTACTTCCAGGCTTTGCTCCAGACGCAGTTAAATATACGACTGAGCTTTTTAAAACGATGGGCGTTAAAGTGATGACTTCTACGAAAATACTAGAATGTACAGAAGATTATGTGAAGGTTGAATCTGGTGAAATTGCAACGAAGACGCTGATTTGGTCTTGCGGAGTACGAGGGCATCAGCTATTTGAAGAAGCTGGTTTAGAAACTGTACGTGGAAAAATGAAAGTCGATAAGTTTTTACGTATTCCAAACTTGAAGGATGTATATTGTATTGGTGACAACGCACACTTTATGGTCGATGAAAAAACAGTACTTCCTCCTACTGCTCAAGTTGCGATGCAACAAGGCCCAGTTTGTGCCGAGAATATCGTCGCAACAATTCGTGGAACAGAATTAAAAGAATTTGAATATCATCATAAAGGTTCAGTAGCATCAATTAGTGATTACTATGCGGTAGGAAAAGTAGGTAATTTCGTAATTAAAGGGAAGTTCGCGGCATTAATGAAACAAGTCGTCGAAGCAAAGTATTTATTAGCTCTAGGTGGTCCTGGGCTCGTATTGAAACAATCGCTAGGTCTCAACCCACTCGGTTTTGTTAAAAGAACTGTAAAACAATAATTGGTCATTTAGTTGATCAATAGGAAACTAGAAGAAAATGTATAGTTGTTTACATCTTCTTCTAGTTTTCAAACTCTATAAACCGTAGTTACGGACTATGCACATCACGAGCAATCCCTATTAAATACCAGCTACCGTCATATTGTTCGTAGATAAACCGTAGTGCCTGCCATTGATGCCATAAATCGTCTGATGGAGGCGGAGAATAATATTCTACATACTTAGCCTCAGGGAAATATTCTGGAATGGTGTTGATGATCCCACCACTTTGTACGACCGAATTGTTAAAAGTGATGATCTCATAGTCAATTTCTTGACTATTTTCCCCGTCCCACCGCATCGAATGGTTGACGATAAACTTAGAGATATAATCATTAACAGTGAATTCAAATGCATAATCTCCCATGTCATAGCCCCAAATAAATGGTTCTGAACCGTCTAGCTCGCCAAATTCACTTCTTGAAAAAGTAACTTCGTTTGAAAATGGATTTCCAGCATCCGCGTAAAATGAGAAGAATATCCCTTTTTCAGGATGAGTGTGATCAGCAAGCTCCGTCCAATTTAATTGTTCGAGTAACCTAAAAATCGTTTCCGATTTTTCTAACAATTCACCCTCATGTGGATTGTCAGCACCTTCTTCAACCACCGAACTATCATTACTGAATTTTTCAATCCATGCGTCGTGCCATGTAGCATAATCAACGCCATAAAGTTCTTCAAGTGTCTTACCGTGTAATGAGTAAGGTCCACCAAATTGTGGTTCCGTTGTTACTGGCCAAGACGTACCACCAACAGCAATCTCATCAATAATGATCACGGAAACACTAGTTTCCCCTAATGATTCTAGTCCTTCTAAATCATCTAAAGGGTGATTTTTCACTGTGAAAAATTCTGTTTCAATGATGTTTCCAATATA
The DNA here is from genome assembly GCA_007120055.1 of Anaerobacillus sp. The sequence goes on along the minus strand of SKOL01000281.1, from coordinate 3,323 downwards.
ATCTACAGGCCCTTGTGGTTGCATCCACCATTGCTGCATGTATGGCATTTCCACTAACTTTTCGTTGGTTAATTCGTAACTTTCGCCACTACCTTCATAAGAAAGTATTTCGTACCCTTTTGCCTCGAGAAAACTTTTGGCAACAACTCCATTTTCGCTCATCTCGATATTTTCTTCTGAGGGGTCGATGACGATTTCAGAATCGTTTTCGTCATTCCAAAGTGAGGCTACCGTATCAAAAATGACTTGCTTCCCACCAAAAAGTGAGACCCAAACCAGCATTAAAGTTGCAACTGCAATACTAGATGTAACAACCGAAAATCTCTTTACTTTCCTACGGTATTCCATCTTGCGAGCTCTGTTAATTAAATCTCCCTTCGTTTCTTGAACAAATTCCTTTCGCGGCTCGAAATCAGGAGATTTTTTTAGCGTATCAAAAAGTTCGTGTTCATTTTGCATTTTCAATTCCCTCCTCTACATTAAAATTTAGTATCGTTTGGAGTTTTTTTAATGCTCGGAAGTATTCCACCTTTACCTTTGCTTCGGAACAATTTAAAATTTCAGCGGTTTCCCGAATGGAAAAGCCATTTATTCCTCTAAGAATGAGAACAGCGCGGTAATTAGGTTTCAACTTTGATATTGCATTATGAACAACTGTCTTTTGTTCTTTTGTTTCCAACAACTCATCTGGTTTTTTATCTTTAGAAACTAAACTAGCAAAAAAACCTTCTTTAAAAATAGAAATAAATTTATGACGACGAAAATGATCAACAGCGACATTTCTAGCGATTGTTAAAATCCATGTTTTAAGGCGATAATTTTCATTGTATTTTGGCATTGATTTTAACACTTGAATGAACACTTCTTGTGTTAAATCTTCAGCATCATTCCTATTCCCGGTAAAACAAATTAAAAAGTGATAAACATCTCGGTAATATTGTTCATAGATCTTTTCAATACTTTCTTGTAAATCGCCGTGTTTAACCAAACGAATTCCCTCCTTACCCAATATTTTCTTTTCATTAATTATTCGTTTAAGTGGAGGAAAAAGTTACAGTTTTTATAAAAATAAATTTATTGGTTAATACTTTAATGAATTTTATCACCATTAAGTATCTATATGTAGTTGCGTAAAGTCACTCGCAACTACATATAGTCTGATATAACTCAATCTAGGTAATTATGAAATTCACTCACTAGTGTCACTTACAGCGAGAAATTGTGAGCGATTTCTGGATTATGTATAAATTTTGTAATGTTTGTTTTCAATTCCATTTTTAGAATATGATCGTTCGTTGAAGTCTATTTCTTCATCTGTCATTAATATTATTGTAGAACTCCTCGTACCATAAGTTTCACTTTTTATAAATAGCGGTGCAAGCATACGTTCTAGTTGTAAAGAAACGCCTGTATTAGGAAGAAGTTGATCTGGCGCGGAGGCAGTATTTTGGAGTAGTTCAAATAACTTTTCTACTAAATCTTTTTCATTTTCAATTATTTTGGTCAGCTCCTTTTTCCCGAACTTTACCTTTGGCCAATCCGTATTTAATAGATGATTACTGAGACCATAAATACCTGGCTCAACCTTGGTTATCTTATCTTCTATATTTGAATAGTAGTACAACTCTGATATATCCCCAACCAATAGGTTAAAACCAGGGTAAAGTTCACATTCTTTTTTTACACTATCCAAATATTTCATTGGATCATAGGGCTCTTTTAAAAAGTCAGCGACTAAATCGCCACGTGAATATTTTCCATCTATGTTTTCAGTAGGATTTCGATAATTAGTGATCGCTGCAAATCGCCCAAGCCTCGTGACGCCCATCCATGTACCTTTTTTTAGTAAGTCTCTTCCCGCAAGTATATAAGGGTGATCTTCCCAAAAATGCGCAGAGCTGGTCGGACGATGATAATACTCATCACGATTTGCAGCAATAATAAGTCTATATTTAGGATGGATATTATAGGCAAACAAAATTAAACACATAATATAACCCTCTTTCATAAAAGTTAACTTATAAATCAACATTACCAACCATTTTATCCCAATCTATCCATGATTATATCTAACCTATTGGCCACATCTCTTTAGGGTTTAATTCATATTCCCCATCTTGTCTGAACATAAATTGGCACATTACAAATTCACGGCGAATTGTGGCAAAGTCTTCGTGAAATTTCTTAATATGTTCGTTGATTTCACGTTCCGTATACTTTTTACCAATTTCTAATTGCTTCACCATATGCTCTAAAATGATGAGTCGTTTTTTGCGTTGGGCAGGAATAGTTTTCAGTGTACCATCTGCTTGAATAAAGTTTTTAATTACCTTATATTTTTCCTCATCTTCAACTTGTGCAAGCTTCATCTCGTCCGTACCGAGACGTAAAATCGCTTCAGCCATAAACGTTAGCTTTTTTTCGTTCAAATAAAAATAAATTGTATTTTTTTCACGTCGCTGAAAGATGATATCTATTTCACGTAGCTTTGCGATATGGTGTGAAATCGTTGGTGCAGTGAGCCCCAATTTCCCTGCTATCGCCTGACCATGCAGTGACCCTTCTTTTAATAACGAAATAATCCTAATTCTTGTTTCATCCCCTAGTGCTTTATGAAATTTAACAAGCCTACTTAGTTGCATTACAATGTCCTCCTTTAACAATCATCTAATTCGATTATAATCTAATTAGATGATTATAACAATAGACTATTGACATAATACACTATTTCAACAAGAAAAGAGCCACTATTGCCAAAGTATGTGACTCTATCTTTATTCGACAAGTGACACTTGTCGAATAAAGATCATTTTTGGTGATTATGAAATTCACTCAATTGGCTGAGGAAATATTGTACGAATTTCTCTGAATCTAGTCTTGCAGCAACAAATGGTGGCTTGCACCTTACTGCTCCTTCAAGTGGATGGCCAAGCCAAATGATCGAATCGTCGATGATAACAAATGGAAAAGGTAAATCAGCTTCGATATGTTGGACCTGCCTATTATTCAATGCACGCTGCTTACTAATGATCGTAATGTCTACTCCTTCACTTATCGACGAAATCACTTCTTGCCATTCTGGTGTTAACTCTGATTTCTGTGGTAAAGAAATGAACACTGATTTCTTGGCTGTTTTCACGTCTTTAAAAACAGGTTCCAACTTTAAAGCATGGATCCAGCGGAGTTTAGAATGTTGATGTTTAATCCACGTGCCAATTTGTTGGTGATCAATGACTTGCTTTTCTTTTTCTTGATGGTCGACGAGTTGTCGTAACGTTTTTCCTTCGTAAACATGATTTTTTATAAAATGACGGTCACTGACG
>SKOL01000021.1 GCA_007120055.1 Anaerobacillus sp. | reverse complement strand
GTAATATGCACTAAAATAATTTTTAGTTTTGGAGGTTTTAAGATGGCTAGAAAAATAGCTTTTGTAGGGTTAAGGTTGCTTGCAATTTATATTTTGTTACAGTCGTTGCTTCATTTAGCGAGGGTGGCGAATTATTACGTTTTACCTTTATTTTATGATTCATTAATGCAATATAACGATACCTCGGTAAATGCATGGTTTAACCTTGCTCCATTTTTCGTATTGCTGATTTTTAGTATTTTACTGTGGATTTTTGCTCATAAAATAAGCTCGTTTCTATTGTTACCTGACCAAGAAAGTGATCAGTCAGATAGGCAAATCAATGCTGTTGAAATTCAATCTATTGCCTTTTCTGCAATAGGGTTATTTCTTATTGTATACACACTTCCGCAGTTTGTTTCGATGATCCCGAATTATATGCAAATAAATGATGTCGCTAACCATTTGATCGACCCTCGACTAAAGTACGAATTCCGGTTTGGGATGATTGAGAAAGTTGTTCAGTTAATTTTAGGGATCGCGTTGTTCTTAGGGGGCAGAGGGCTAGTTGGGCTGGTAAGGAAGATAAGGTCATTTTGATTTGTCTTGCTTTTGTAGTCCATGGATAACCCGTGATCGTTACATTTCCGAAGTGGTGAGGGTGGCAATGTGTCTCTCTTTTTCGTTAAACCCACTTAACAAATACTGCAGTTGATGTATAATATTAACTAGTGAAGATTGCTCAAAAAGTCGAGGGGCAATTGTATAGAAACTCTAGATTCAGATTCGAAAGCGAGATGACCTTAATGGGACGTAAGTGGAACAATATTAAAGAGAAAAAAGCAGCAAAAGACAAAAATACAAGTCGTATTTATTCGAAGTTCGGGCTCGAAATTTACGTAACAGCGAAGCGCGGTGAACCGGATCCAGAATCGAACCAAGCGTTGAAATTCGTGATCGAGCGTGCAAAAACATATAACGTACCGAAAGCAATTATAGACCGTGCACTAGAAAAAGCAAAAGGTGGATCAGAAGAAAGCTATGATGAACTTCGTTATGAAGGTTTTGGCCCGAACGGATCAATGATCATCGTCGATGCCTTAACGAATAATGTGAACCGTACCGCAGCAGAAGTTCGTTCTGCCTTTAATAAAAACGGCGGAAATATGGGCGTAAGTGGATCGGTATCTTATATGTTTGATGCAACAGCTGTAATCGGTGTAGAAGGAAAAAATGCAGATGAAACTCTTGAATTATTAATGGAAGCAGATATTGATGTACGAGACATTTTAGATGAAGAAGACACAGTGATCGTATATGCCGAACCTGATCAATTCCATGCTGTTCAAGAAGCATTCAGAAGTGTTGGTGTAACAGACTTTACAGTCGCAGAATTAACGATGCTTGCACAATCGGATGTGACATTACCGCAAGATGCCCAAGAGCAATTTGAAAAATTAATTGATGCCCTAGAAGATTTAGAAGACGTGCAGCAAGTGTATCATAATGTTGATTTAGGATAAAAAATTTAGCAACTCACTTTGCGTTTGAAAAATTCATGCGTGGAGTGAGTTTTTTTATGAAATAAAGTGCCAAGGCCAAGCATATAATTTTACCGATAATTAATTTTTGTGTATTATAAAGAATATTAGGAAAATTTAGTTAGGTGGGATCGTATGTCATATTTGTACAAAAAATTACCAGATGAATTATTAGTTCAGTTTTATGATGAAATTAATAAAAATATCAATGAGGGCATTTTGACAGAGGCGATGTGTATAGAGGTAGAATTGATTGACGAAATATTTAAAGATCGAGGACTAAAAATAGTTGGTAACTATCCTAATATTTGTAACTCAGTAGTAGAGTAGAGCTCGCCATATTAATTGGCGAGCTTTTATTTTTTTAGGAGGAAGGCAGTTATTTGTAGTCGGGCTTATAGCTTCTCTTCAATTCTTCCGTGTGTCATTTCAAGTTTTGCTGGAAGAACATATAAGTATTCAATAAGTCCGTTTAATAAATCCATTAAAAGTTCTGCCATTTCATCATCAAGGTCATGTTCGAGGTCAAGCATTTGTTGCAAAGTGCTGTCACGATCAATAAGATGACTTAATGATGACAATGGTTTTGATAAATCGATGTGACTCGGCAACTGTTTAAAGCGATCTGCTAAAGGTAAACCGTTAGTATCCTCACCGAGGAAACTTTTTAAGACACTTTCAAGTACCCGCTTACTCATTACCGCTGTTGCGAGAGGATCATTAGATTGGTGAACTTTTAAGGCTGATCGGTATGAGCGAATTAAATCACCTGGAATGTCAGGTTGTTTTTCGATCTGATGCAAAGGTTGCCGTTGGTCATAAATAAACACATCTGCCGCTTCCTTTGTTCCGATATGGTTCTCTTTTAACATGATTACAAAGGAAGATGTCGTTTTACAAAAAGGACAATTTCCTTGTGAAAATAACCCGATTTTATTCGCTTGGTAATTTGATTTAAGAATAAAAGCAGTTGTCTTTCCGCACTCGGGACATTCACATTTTACAGCTTTCGGTATTTTTAAATGCCCATATTGGTTAAAAGATAAAATTGAACCTGGCAATATCCTTTTCATATGTTAATCCTCCTACATCAATACAGCTAAATAAATGGACGTACATACACGATTTTTCTTCTTATCATTATTAGTACCCAAAAGGCGTAATTATTTACATGGCTACAAATGGAAAATACATCTCATGTTGCTAATATATTGCGCTAATTAGAAGTGAAACGAGAACACAAACGGAGGTATTAGCCAATAAACACGGTTAGTTTTAAGGTGATAAGATGGATGATATAAAAAAAGTAACGTTATATGGCTTTGTTTTTTTAGTGTTAAGGAATAGATGTTCCTAAGTAGCCGCATAATTAACCAATAAAAACCCCATTGTCTCTACATAGAGTAGAAATAATGGGGTTTTCTTTTTTATGCGGCTTGTTTCGGAATATTCCCTTGGTTAGAGTTGTTTTTATTTTTATCAAGGATGTATCCGCCGATACCACCGACAATTGCCGGTACTAACCAAGCCAGGCCTATCGAAGCAAACGGCAATAGCTCTACTAATTGTGTTATGAAGTTCATTTGAAGACCAAATGCTGTTAAGCCATCGTATAGGCTTACAAGACCAGTCAATAATATCGCGCCTTGATACACCTTTTGTGAACCTTTGAAAAAGCGGTGTAAAAATGCAAGAGCAATGAGGACGATCGTTATAGGATAGATCATCACTAATGCTGGAACTGAATATGAAATGATCGAATTTAAGCCAAGGTTCGAGACCGCAAAACTAAATAAAATAATTGCTGTAACCATGGTTTTATAACTAATTTTTGTAGTGTGTCTTGTAAAGTATTGACTACAAGCAATTGTTAATCCAACGACAGTAGAGAAACAAGCGAGTAAGACAATAAGTCCTAACAACAATTTACCACCTGCGCCGAACAAAATTTCAGCACCGCTAGAAAGAATTTCACTTCCGTTTTCATACGTTCCGAAATGAGCCATTTTCACACCCATCCAACCGATTGAAATATAGACGAAAGCTAACCCGATTCCGGCAATTGCACCGGCTGTAATTGATTTTTTCATTAATTGACGTTGGTCGGTAACTCCATTTTGTTTAAAAGCGTTAATAACGATTATTCCAAAAGCAAGTGCCGCAATGGTATCCATCGTTAAATAGCCTTCAAGGAATCCAGTAAAAAATGGAGTAGTTTCATATTTTTCATTCGGTGTTAAACTAATTTGATCAAAGTTAATAAAACTAGCAACTGCTAATGCGATAATTGTAAGTAGTAGAGCAGGTGTAAGCCACTGACCGACACGCTCAACAATTTTTGAAGGATTTAAACTAACAAAATAAGCTAGGGTAAAAAAGATTAATGTAAAAATGAATAGTACTGAGCCACCTTCAACAAAAGGTCTAACTCCCATTTCATAAGCAACATTTGCCCCACGAGGGATTGCAAAAAATGGACCGATGGCTAAATAAACAGATGTAATAAAGATTAAACCAAATAGTGGATGAACACGATTGGCTAAGCCTTCAGCGCCACCTTTGACGATAGCAATTGCAGCAATAGCGATAATCGGTAAGCCGACTCCTGTTAAAACGAACCCACTAATCGCCCACCAAAAAGATTCTCCAGCTTCCATTCCTAAAAATGGTGGATAAATTAAATTTCCTGCACCAAAAAATAAAGCAAATAACATTAGTCCAACAAGTAAAGTGTCTTTTTTTCTCATTGTACTTCCTCCAAAGTGTGTCTTTTGTTTGGTAGCTTTTGTCCGGCTTTATAGATTGGTAGTTTTCTTTTCGCAAAGGCTGTTGGCATATCGAGTTAGTAGTACGTCGATTGAATAAAGCGCTTACAAAAATATATTTTTCTGATAAAATGATGAGTTTAGTCGGAATACCATTCTACTTCCACGACATTAATTAAAAGTTCTCATTCTTAAATTACGTGAGTGAATTTCATAATTACCGAAAATGAGCCACATCATGCAAAGTATAGTTTGCGAATGGTTTTGACGCAACTATATATTGATCTTAGTGGCGAGAATCATGAATTATGAAATTCATTAACATACAAAACATATTCATTTTATTGTAATGGCGGATGTCCCGGCAAAAGCTTACTACTGATTTCAGCATCGCATCTTCAGAAAATATTTTAGGAAATATTAATAATGAGAGCGGAAAATATCAACTCTTAAAATTTTCTGTATATTTCCAACTGCGATCTGCACAGATGATATACTGAATTGCATAACAATTATGATTATATATTATTTTAAAATATTTTCAACCCTTTTTAGAAAAGATTAAAAAATCAGATTAATTGATTTGCTGTGATGAAGTGAGAGGCGGCGCGTAATTTACTGTTAGTAATTATATCCTTTATATAGCTATATTCCAATAATTATATAGTTTTATAATAAATGGAAAATAAATAGCGAGTTAAAGTGCTTAATTAAGAGGTATGAAACTTTTACATTTTTGGATAGGGGTCATTCAATCCTTGAAGAGTAAAATACGTTAGAACTCACTATATTTCAAGGATGAATAAAACGTTTAAGATAAAACCAAAAATCTGTAACAAAACTAGATTACTAACGTCTAATTACATATAGTTGAATTTAAGAGCAATTTTTATTTGAGGTTAGGGGTGAAGTTCATGTTTTTGAAAAGATTTTTACTATTTTTTGTGATCGCAATGGTCTTTTCGCTCATTGTCGCTTGTGAGGAAAAAATTATTCAAATAACTTCTAAGAAAAACTTAGTATTTTTAACTGGAGGTATTAGTGATGGATAAACTTGGAAGAATTTTTTTGGTTAGTGCTCTTATTTTCCAAGTCTTTATGTTGTATTTAATTGGAGCAGCAATTATCGCATCGAGCCAAGGAGTTTCAGGTGCGAGCTTACTATTGTTTGGATTTTCTAGAACACATGAAATTATGACGATATTAAATGTGACAACGGTGATTACGATTGGAATGTGGCTTATGTGGGGGATTTCTTTTATTAGGAAAAATAAGTAGAACGATCCGATACAAGATATCAAAGGGGCAAGTTATCTTTAATGCTAATTAAATTGTTCATGCCATTCTAATTGTATATGTATAAAAAACTACCAAAAATGAAAATAATCCTTTTAATTACAGGAATAATAAAGTGATGAGGATATATTTATGGGGAAATGTTCTTACAGATTTTATTGGAAAAAGTCACTTTTAATACAAGCCTTAAAAACATGATGAAAAAGAGAGGGTGGATAAAGGTTCCACCATATTTTACGCAGCCATCTAGGCCTAGTTGAATCAAAATAAAAAAACTAAGGGTACCCAAAGGGATTTCCTTAGTTTTTTGGCGTTTTGCGGCGAGAGACAGCACTCCACATTGTGCTTTGCCAAAAGGCGCGTCAATCTCGTCTTATGCAAGTTAGCTCATCGCTAGATAAATATAACACTTTCAATGAAATTGTACAAGAAGAAATTTATGTAAATATAAAAATAAGTGCATAGCCTCGTCATTTTAAACGCCATTAAAAAGCACCTACATTCCTCATTAAAAAATCTCCAACGTACGAAAATACCATTCAATTTCATCACCATTTTTATATTCCCTTTATAAACTAGTTAGTAGGCCTTTATAAGGGGAGAAGTACGATGACGAAATTGGAACGCCACTTTAAAAAATTCCGGAAAAATATTGTTGGGTTGAATGAACGGTATCATTCTCCGTATGGTAAGAAAAAGTTACTTTATGCTGATTGGGTTGCCAGTGGGAGGTTGTATAAGCCGATTGAAGAAAAGTTATTAAAAACGGTCGGACCCTTTGTTGCGAATACACATACAGAAGCAAATATTACAGGTTCGACGATGACTGCTGCATATTTACACGCTAAACAAATAATTAAAGCTCATGTAAATGCTGATAGCGATACTGATATCATTATTACGGATGGTTCTGGAATGACGGGAGTTGTCAATAAACTGCAAAGAATATTAGGATTGAGACTCCCGGAAAAATATAAGGATCGAATTTTTATTAGAGAAGAAAATCGTCCTGTTGTTTTTGTAACTCATATGGAACATCATTCAAACCATACATCTTGGCTTGAAACGATTGCTGATGTTGTCGTTGTAGATCCAGATCAAAACAATAAAATAAGTTTAGAAAACCTTCGCAAAACCATCGAGCGCTATAAGCGTCGAAAAATTAAAATAGGAGCTTTCACTGCTTGTTCAAATGTGACTGGAATTGAAACACCTTATCATAAGATGGCGAAGGTAATGCATGAGTATGGCGGGTTATGTCTTGTTGACTTTGCATGCTCAGCACCTTATGTTCGAATTGATATGCGACCTAAAGATGAGTTGGAGCACCTTGACGGCATTTATTTTTCACCACATAAATTTTTAGGTGGGCCAGGTACGAGCGGGGTGTTAATTTTTAATGAAAATTTATATAAAAATAAGATTCCTGACCACCCAGGAGGCGGAACCGTAAAATGGACAAATCCTTGGGGACAAAAAAGTTATTATGAAGAAATTGAACAAAGGGAAGACGGTGGGACACCAGGTTTTTTACAAGTGATTAAAACAGCTTTGTGTATTAAGTTAAAAGAAGAAATGAACGTTGAAAATATTTTAAAAAGAGAAAAGCAATTATTGAAAATAGCGTTTGATGAGTTAACGAAGGTTAAAGGGTTGCATATGTTGCAAGAAGATGTTCGTCATCGCTTAGGAATTATTTCAATTTATATAGAGGATATTCATTATAATTTACTGACGAAAATGTTGTGTGATCGCTACGGGATACAAGTTCGTGGTGGATGTGCTTGTGCTGGAACATACGGGCACTTTTTATTAGGCATTAG
>SKOL01000551.1 GCA_007120055.1 Anaerobacillus sp. | reverse complement strand
TTGAATTTTCTAAAATTTTTCATTTACTTTAGTACACATACGTGTTAAAGTAGTAAATGTAAATGACCTCTTATTTTTCTCTCTTTGTTGAAAGCTAATCTTTAGCTTTCTTCTTTTTTTTTTGTCTGAAAGGTGGTTTGTTGGTTAGGCGAAAGAAAGTCGACCGACATTTTTCCATATTAGGTGGTGACGTTTATCGTCATACATGTTTTGTATGTAAAAGAAAATCGACTGAAATTTTTCTTTCTAGATGGAAATAAGAAGCCATCTAGATTGTTTTGTATTATGGAACATGTATCATTAAAACTGTATTACAAATTATGTAATATAGTTTTAATGTTGAGTTGATTGAAAATTTAAATAATAACCGTTATAATTAATTATAGAAAGCGCTTACTTTGAAGTGTATAACAGAATACGCCGAATTTCTTGATCAGTCCAGAACGGAATTTTTATATAGTTCAATGAATATCATAATTCATTATTCTCGCCACTAAGATCAATATATAGTTGCGTCAAAACCATTCGCAAACTATATATAGCGTGATGTGGCTCGTTTTGGTAATTATGAAATTCACTCAGTTAGTTGATGACGGTTAAATCGTTATGAGAGTTTTGTATGAAGAAACAAACTACAATAAAATGAAATTGGTCTTCTTCATTTTTTACACAAAATTTGTAAGGAGTGATCCATAATGACATTTACGAAACTTAAAAATAAGACGGTAGTTACTGATGATGATTTAGGATATAACCAACGAATAGGCATGCCAGTCGAAGTATTTTGTTTAGAAAGAAAACAAACGATTGCTTTTGGCAAGGTGCAATCTTTTAGTAATCACAAAGTATGTATTAATGGTAACCATTACTGTAGAGATCAATTTGTTCTTTTTGGCTTTCCTGCTAAAATTTAATCATTAGAAAGGGGCTGTTCCGTAAGTGTCAGACACATACAGAACAGCCCCTTTCTAATGTCGTCTGGGGTACTATAAAGACAAATTATTTGGGATAACATTGGTTTGCTCCGATAGGCGGGCGCCTTACGCTTTTCTATTTTAATGAATTTCATAATTCATTATTTCCGCCACTAAGATCAATATATAGTTGCGCTAAAACTATTCGCAAACTATATATTGTACGATGTGGCTCGTTTTTGGTAATTATGAAATTCACTCATTTATGAAATAAATTAATATCTTTTTTGTCTTTTAAGTACTTATATACTTCATAACGGAGTTTTCTTTCTTCAGGGCTACGCCAGATGATTGAGCTTCTATCAATGAGATCATCTCTGATTTTATCAACATCTTTTTCAGCTTTATCAAATTTACGTTTCACTTCAAACATGTAAAAAATAAGAAACATTAATGAGACTATAAAAATTAAAATCATGATATCACTAAGAATAAAGCTCAACGCTGATGCACCGAGACCACCTGAGACTTTAATTTTGAAATAAAAATATACGGTAAAAAGGATGATCACACCAATCGTAGTAAAGCCAACTTTATTTAGCTTTTTTTCAGCTTTTTTCTCTTTTTCTTTCTTCTTCATTAAGGACATTAATGTTGCTTTTATCTCCTCAGATATATTCATGGTTTTCAAAAACTGTTCAAGATCTTTCAAAATATCACCTCACTTAATTCCTTTATTTCATATTTATTTTTAAAATTAAAAAATAGTACAAGTTAATTACAGTTATTCGAGCGCTTGTAGTTTTGTATGAAAAAAAGGAGGTTGATTTTCTGAACGAGCCTCTAAAATTCGATAGAAGTTTACAGTGAAGTGAAAGAAAATCCACCTCCAATTTCCATGTTAGATGGTGTCGGGGAATCTCCATGTGGGTTTTGTAAGTAAAAAGCTTACAGTATTAGTTTAGAGTGGTAAATAAAGTCAGAAATTTCGTGTTATTTAAACTTTTTTTATAATATGGAAGCGTTTTCAATCATTCGTTATAATAGAAGTAAGGTCCGTGGGATTTAAAAGGGGGGAATAAGAGATGAACCATAAAAAGAGAATAAAAATTTTAACAGGACATTTTGGAAGTGGTAAAACTGAAATAGCAATTAACCTAGCAATTGAGGAAGCTAAAGCAAATGACAAAGTTGCTTTAAATGATTTAGATGTTATTAATCCTTATTTTAGATCAAGAGATGTTGAAGGAGAACTAAAAGAGTACGGTGTTGAATTGATTGCACCTAAAGGGCTACTAGCCACAGCAGATCTCCCGATTGTATCACCAGAGATATATAGAGTTTTAAAAAATCAATCTTATCGAGTCATCATTGATGTTGGTGGTGACAAAGATGGTGCTACTGCATTAGGACAATATTACAACGACTTAAAAGGAGAAGACTATGAATTAATATTTGTCATTAATGCAAATCGACCTTATGTTAGTACTACTGAAGGAGTTATTAATACGATAAAACAAATTGAAGACGTTTCAAGGCTAAAGGTTACAGGATTAATTAATAATACAAATTATGGTTGTGAGCATACAACTGTAGAAAACGTGTTACTAGGAACAGAGATTGCCGAAGAGGTTAGTAAAAAGTTAGAAATTCCTTTTTTATATACGACACTATCAGAAAAAATTGGTGATCACACCCAAGGGTTTGAAGCATTAAATAATATAAACTATATAAAACGTTTTATGACTTTACCTTGGGAAAAATAAGGAGGAGAGAAACTTATGAATAAGAAGGTCATTTTCAATGAGGATATGTGTAAAGGTTGTGCTTTATGCGTAAAAGTATGTCCCAAAAATATTATTGAAATCTCCGAAACTATTAACTTGAAAGGTTATCATCCAGCTCATGTTGTAAATCAAGATGCTTGTATTAGTTGTGCTGCTTGTGGCCGTATTTGCCCGGATGGCGTAATTACCGTTTATCGACCTATACAGAGAAAAAGTGCTTCGTAAATGAGACGATTCAATGAGTTGTTATTTCTCATTCAATAAGCATATACAGCAGAATGAACTTTAGAGGGGAGAAAAATAAAATGCCAAAGGTATTAATGAAGGGGAACGAGGTCATTGCAGAAGCCGCGATCCATGCGGGATGTAAAAACTTTTTTGGATATCCGATTACACCACAAAGTGAATTAGTAGCGTACATGGCAAATCGTTTACCAGAAGTTGATGGACTATTTTTACAAGCAGAAAGTGAAGTTGCAGCCATCAATATGGTTTATGGTGCTGCTAGTGCTGGTGTTCGCGTAATGACATCATCGTCAAGTCCTGGGTTTAGTTTAAAGCAAGAAGGAGTTTCATATTTAGCAGGTGCTGAACTTCCAGCAGTGATCGTAAATATTGGTAGAGGTGGTCCAGGGTTAGGTAATATTCAGCCTGCCCAATCGGATTATTTTCAAGTGACAAAAGGTGGCGGGCATGGTGATTACTATACTCCAGTACTAGCACCTAGTACACTTCAAGAAATTGTAGAATTAACGAAACTTGCTTTTGATTTAGCGGATGAATATCGAACTCCGGTCGTATTACTCGGAGATGGAATGCTCGGTCAAATGATGGAACCAGTGGAATTTACCGAAGATGATATGAAAGTACTTCCAGAAAAAAAATGGGCTACAACTGGGACGCGTGGAGATGGAGCGCCTAAAGTTATTTCTTCTTTAGAATTAAATGATGTGAATTTGGAAAATCATAACCATACTTTGCAAAGTAAATATGAAGTCATTAAACAAAGAGAAGTACGCTTTGATACGTATAGAGCAGATGACGCAGAATACATGGTTGTCGCCTATGGTACCGTTTCAAGAATTGCTAAAAGTGCGATTGATGAAGCGAGAGAAAACGGAATAAAAGTTGGGATGATTAGACCGATCACATTATGGCCATTTCCAGAAAAACCATTTGAAGAGTATCGTGATAAAGTAAAAGCATTTTTATCTGTAGAAATGAGCGCTGGCCAAATGGTAGAAGATGTTCGCTTAGCTGTCAATGGAAAGGCTCCGGTTGAGTTCTTTGGAAGAACTGGTGGAGTAATTCCGAACCATAGTGAAGTTTTAGAAGCGATCAAAAGTCTTGCAGGAGGTGGTCAGTAATGAAGGTTGTCTTTCAAAAAACATCAGGGTTACAAGATAAAGAAACACACTACTGTCCAGGTTGTACGCACGGGATTATTCATCGTCTTGTTGGGGAGTCATTAGAGGAATTAGATGTATTAGAAGATACAATTGGTGTTGCCTCCGTAGGTTGTTCAGTTCTTTCTTATGAATATTTTAATTGTGATATGACTCAAGCAGCTCATGGTCGTGCGCCGGCTGTTGCCACTGGAGTTAAAAGAGTGTTACCGAAAAATAGAATCGTATTTACGTATCAAGGTGACGGAGATTTAGCTTCGATTGGAATGGGTGAAATTATTCATGCTGCGGCACGTGGTGAACATATTACGGTTATATTTGTAAATAATGCAACGTATGGGATGACGGGTGGACAGATGGCACCGACAACACTAGTTGGTCAAAAAACGGCGACAACTCCAAAAGGTAGAGATGAGAGTGTACAAGGTGCTCCAATTAGAGTTTCAGAGATGCTAGCGACACTTGATAGTGTACACTATATTGAACGAGTTTCCACTCATGATGTTGCCAACATTATAAAAGCAAAAAAGGCGATTAAAAAAGCATTCAGTTACCAAAAAGAAGGAGCAGGTTTTACATTCGTAGAAGTACTCTCAACTTGTCCAACAAATTGGGGCTTAGACCCTGAAGAATCTTTACAATATGTCAAAGATAAAATGGTCGCTTATTATCCTTTAGGAGTTTTGAAAGATCGGGGAGGAGATAACTAATGTTGCATGAAATTGTGATCGCAGGATTTGGTGGTCAAGGAGTTATGTCGATGGGACAGCTATTGGCTTATGCTGGAATGACAGAGAACAAACACGTATCTTGGTTACCGTCTTATGGACCTGAACAAAGAGGTGGAACTGCTAACGTATCAGTGGTAATTAGTGATGAACCAATTGGATCCCCTGTGATTCAAAATCCAAGTGTCGCCATCGTTTTGAACAATCCGTCTTTTGAAAAATTTGAACCCATTGTCAAAAAAGGTGGAGTTTTAATTGTTAATAAATCTATCGTAGATTTAAAAAGCAAACGAAATGATATTACTGTCATTGAAGTACCAACTGCGGAGATTGCAAGTGAAATCGGAAGTCCTCGTGTAGCTGGTTCTGTAATTTTAGGTGCTTTTATACAGCATTCTAAAGCTATTTCAAAAAATTCGATCATTGAATCATTAAAAAATGTTTTATCAGAAAGAAAGCAGCATTTAATCCCTGCTAATGAAGAAGCGCTAGAGAGAGGCGCATCTTTAGTAATTAATGGTGATGTGAAGAAACCTATAGCTTAACAATGCGCATGTTTAATAAATCAGGGCTCAAAGTGTCAGTCACAGGGCTACACTAATTAAAGTCGAGAAAAATAGGTACGTCTATAATTAGTGGTTACCTCTGTGAACTGACCTTTTGAACACACTAATTGTGCGATTAAATGAAATGCAATTTTTATTTATAGAAATTTTATCCAAGTTTCGATAAACTATGGATGTGTTACTAAATAAAATACTAAGGGGCTGGAACAATGAGTGAAAAAGTAGTGAAGTCAGACATTGAAATTGCTCAAGAATGTACGATGAAACCGATTGAAGAAATTGCTGACCAATTGAATTTATCAAAGGAAGATTGGGAGCCATACGGAAAGTACAAAGCGAAAATCTCTTTAGATGTATTAGATCAATTACATACAAAAGAAGACGGTAAAGTAATTTTAGTAACTGCAATCAGTCCGACACCTGCTGGAGAAGGGAAATCAACGGTAACAGTAGGACTTGGACAAGGGTTATCGAAAATTGGCAAAAACTCCATCATTGCATTGAGAGAACCATCTTTAGGGCCATGTATGGGAATTAAAGGTGGAGCAGCTGGCGGAGGTTACTCGCAAGTCGTTCCAATGGAAGATATTAATCTACACTTTACTGGTGATTTACATGCTATTACTACAGCACACAACGCATTAGCAGCATTTTTAGATAACCATATTCACCAAGGCAATACTTTGAATATTGATGTAAGACGTGTATCGTGGAAGCGAGTTGTAGATTTAAATGATCGAGCGCTAAGACAAGTAGTTGTAGGGCTAGGTGGACCAGTTCAAGGTGTGCCACGTGAAAGCGGTTTTGATATAACAGTAGCCTCAGAAATTATGGCCATTTTATGTTTAGCTAATAACTTAAACGATTTAAAAGAACGTATCTCTAAAATTGTCGTTGCGTATGACTTTGATAAGAAGCCGGTAACTGCCAAAGATTTAGGAGTAGAAGGAGCGTTAACGTTACTTCTAAAAGAAGCTTTAAAGCCAAACTTAGTTCAAACGTTAGAAAACACACCTGCTATTATTCACGGTGGTCCATTCGCTAACATTGCTCACGGGTGTAACAGTGTGATCGCAACAAAGATGGGCGCAAAATTAGCCGACTATGTAGTAACAGAAGCAGGATTTGGTGCGGACTTAGGTGCTGAGAAGTTTTTAAACATTAAAGCCCGCTATGCTGGTTTCAAACCGAGCCTGGTCGTTTTAGTAGCAACAATTAGAGCTCTAAAAATGCATGGTGGCGTACCGAAAGACGAGCTTAAAAAGGAAAATCTGGAAGCGTTAGAAAGTGGAATGGATAACTTGCTTAAGCATATCGATACCGTAAAATCATTCGGTTTACCATTTGTTGTGGCAGTAAACCGTTTTATTACAGATACAGATGAAGAAGTTGCTTTATTACAAAAGCTTTGTAAAGACCATGGTGTTGAAGCAGTTGACACAGAAGTGTGGGCTAAAGGTGGCGAAGGAGCAGAAGCGTTAGCTCATAAAGCAGTATCTTTAATCGAAGAAGAAGAAAATAATTTTGATCATCTATACTCGTTAGATACTTCGATTCAAACGAAGATTGAAACGATCGCTAAAAAAGTATATGGCGCTAGTGGAGTTGAATTTTCTGCTAAGGCGAAAAAGCAAATCGTTCAATTTGAAAAAGAAGGTTGGGGTCAGCTTCCGATATGTATGGCAAAAACTCAGTATTCATTATCGGATGATCCACAAAAATTAGGTAGACCAGAAGGCTTTACAATTACAGTTCGAGAATTACGTCCATCAATCGGCGCAGGATTTATTGTCGCCTTAACTGGTGATGTAATGACAATGCCAGGACTGCCAAAGCAGCCAGCAGCATTAAAAATGGATGTTTCTGAAGATGGCAAAGCAATAGGATTATTTTAAAGTTATAAAGAAGAGGCTGGGACAAAACAAAGTGTCAGACACCGCTAGACACCGAATATAGACATATGATAAATCTTTACGTCTATATTTAGTAGGATCCGCGTGGTGTCAGACACTTTTGTCCCAGCCTC
>SKOL01000372.1 GCA_007120055.1 Anaerobacillus sp. | reverse complement strand
AAGATTAGTTCAAACATTTTATCTTGATAAAAGGGGGAGACATCTTTGCAAACGTATTTTGTACGTGAGGGAGATACGATTCATAAAGTTGCACAACGTTTCCAAATTCGTCCTCTTGAACTATTGATGGCTAATAAGCACCTCTATAATGATCGTGAATATATTTACCCAGGAGAACAAATGATTATCCCAAAAGAGAAAACGCTTTTTAAACGGGTGTCTTCGCCGTATATATGTACGATGGAGTATGGTCCAACAGACCTTGAAGAAGATATAAAAAAGTTAAAGAAACACTTTTTATCTATTATATCAATTCAAAAGATAGGGAAATCTGTAATGGGAAAGCCGATTCATGCATTAGTTATCGGTTCTGGTAAAAAGGAAGTTTTTTATTCAGCGGGGTGGCACGCCAATGAATGGCTGACCTCAAAATTCTTAATGGTTTTCTTAAAACAACTATTACAATGCTATCAATCAAACCTTTCTTTTTTTCATTACAATATAAGAGAAATTTTAAATGAGGTTAAATTGTATATTGTTCCGATGGTCAATCCTGATGGAGTCGAACTTGTACAGCAAGGTATTTATGAAGAGCATCCATTTTATGAATCGGTATTAAAAATAAATAAAGGAGCAAGACGTTTTGACCATTGGTCGAGTAACATACGAGGAGTTGATTTAAACCACCAATGGCCTGCGGGGTGGGATATCGAAGCTAAGGAAAGCCCTCAAGTACCTTGGCCTAGACATTATAGTGGGACCGCACCTTTAACAGAGCCCGAAGTAAAAGCGGTTTATCACTTAACTCAACGCCATAATTTCGCTTATGTTTTAGCTTTTCATTCACAAGGCCAATTGATTTATTGGGGCTATAAAAATCTCGAACCTAAGAAAAGTAAAGAGATGGTTGAACGCTTATCTCTTGCAAGCTCTTATGAACCAATAAGGACAGCCGACAGTGATGGTGGGTATAAAGATTGGTTTATCCAAGAGACAGGTAAACCTGGGTTTACAATAGAGGTTGGTGTAGGAACGAATCCGCTACCATTTTCAGCATTTGAAGAAATTTGGTCAAATAATAGCATGTTGGCATTAGAAGGGTTAATATTATAAACTCATAAACAACAATTTAATGAAATTCATAAGGGTGTCTCAAACAAATTGTCAATTATTAACGTAGCACTAAATACAGACAAGTGTAATCTCGTTATGTCTATTTTAGTTTCTATAGTGAACTGATAATTTTGGGACACTCTTTTTGTGTGTAAAAGTTGGTTGGTTAGGAGTCCCGGCTGACTTTTCAGGTTAGATGGAAGCAGGCATGCCGCCATGAGAGTTTTGTATGAAAAAAGGCGGCTGCTTTTGCGAACGAACGTCTGAGATTCGGCAGAAGGTCAAGGTGAAGTGAGGGAAAGCAGTCGCCTTTTTCTAGATTAGATGGTGATCGTCATGAGAGTTTGTAAAAGAAATGACAGGTGAGTTTCATGAACGAGCGTGGACAATTAACCGTCATGATAGTATTGTACGAAAATTAGTTTGCTACTATTAAAAATACAATATTTGTTTGAATCTTTGCCAGTTTATAGGTACAATTTAATTGTGTGACAAGTCATCAGATGAATCTGATGTGATTTATAAGTGGATGTAAAGTTGGTCAAAGAGTTTATTAAAAAAGAATGGAAATAAACCCTTAAAAAAGTGAGAGGATTTGGAATATGATAAAGCAAGTAAAGCCCAAAAAAATATATGAAATTGTTGCTGAACAATTAACAGAAATGATATTAAGTGGCGAGGTAAAACCAGGAGAGCGTCTTTCATCTGTACAACAACTTGCCGAAGATTTTAATGTCGGAAGATCGGCGATTAGAGAAGCTCTTAGCGCTTTAAAGGCTATGGGTTATATCGAAATTCGTCAAGGTGAAGGGACATTCGTAAAAAAAATTGATTTTGATGTTACTAATAAAATGATTCCTCGAGTTTTACAAGAAGATGATATTCGTCAATTATTTGATATACGTAAATTTAACGAAACGGGTGCTGCATCACTAGCTGCTGATAACCGGACATCTGAAGACATCGATAAGTTAGAAGGAATTCTCGCTAAGATGAAAAAATTTGAAGGGGACGGAGGTTTAGGGGAAGAAGCGGATATCGAATTTCATATGGCTATTGTAAAAGCTTCAAAAAACGAAATGCTTTATCGTTTAATGACAACGATTTCTGAAACGATGCAAGAGTCAATGCGTGAAGCTAGACAGTTATTCCTTTATTCCAATGATGAAAAGATGAGGCAATTATATGATGAACATTATGCCATTTTTCAGGCGATAAAAAATAAGGATTCTGGTTTAGCTTATAAAAAAATGATGGAACATATCGTCGGTATTGAAAAAGAGTTATTTATTAATTAGTAACAAGTTAAGGAGATTATCATGAAAGAATGGCAAACTTTATTAAAAAAAATGGATTTCTTCCAAGGTTTAACGGATGAAGAGATAACCCCTCTTTTAGCACAAGCGATCGAGAAAAAATTTGAGGACAAGGAAATATTATTTTCAGAAGGTGATGAACGGAAATTTTTATATGTTTTAGGAAAAGGAACTGTCCTTGTAAGTAAGTTAAGTGAAGATGGTGAAGAATCCTTAATTAACATTTTAACGAGTGGTGAAATTTTCCCTCATACAGGCTTTTTTGATGATGGACCATACCCTGGGACGGCAACCGCCAAAAAGCAAGCTGAAGTATTAATGGTACCGATTGTGGCTTTTGAGCGTTTTATTGAAACACACCCTGAACTAGCATTTAGGATCATTAAAGTGATGAATAAAAAGATTTTTCTGTTACAACGAAAGTTAAATGATATGCTTTCATTAAACGTTGAGGACCGTCTTTTTTCTGCTTTAAAGCAGGTGGGGCAATTAACCCAAGCAGAAAAAGTTCATTTGACCCATCAAGAATTAGGGAATATTGTAGGGGCGTCTCGGGAAACTGTAACGAGACAATTAAAAAAGCTAGAAAAGCAAGGTAAGTTAGAAGTGAAAAAAGATCATATAAAATTATTATAATGTTAAAAAACTAAAGCTTCCACTGTAAAGTGGAAGCTTTAGAATGATTAATTAATCAAATTTTAGTGCGTCACCGTTAAACGGCTCATCAGCAATTTTGATTGAATCTGTTGGACAGCCTTCAGAGCCGTCTTCCATGTCATCGTATAAATCTTCTGGTACTTCAGCAGTTCCTTGGTTGTCGTCAAGGATTACGAAAGCGATGCCATCATCATCATAATCATAAATATCAGGTGCTGCTGATCCACATGCTCCACATGCGATACAAGTATCTTTGTCTACAATTGTGTACTTTGCCATAAACAAAAACCTCCCAAATTTTTGTGAAAAATTAGATCCCTTGGAGCAAAATGATATGTATTTGAAACGAAACAATGATAACAAAATACATTTTGAACAAGGAATTAATATTTCTAACCATATTGTATAAATAAATTGGTCACATTTCAATAGGAAAATGTATTGAGAATCCTTATCACATAAGCTTTTAGTAGAATAATAGCTATTGTTACAGTAAAAATAGCTATAATAATTATTTTTTTATAGTAAAAAAAAATTCGAAAGCAGTCGAAAAACAGATAATAAATGTTTAAAATGTAATACAATAATATGCCGATAATATATTTGAACTGTTTTAGGAGTTGATGTAGTGGACTACTTAATTGTAATTTTAACTTATATGATCAAACAATTTAATGGAAATCGAACGGTATTTGGCGCATATCACATTCTTAAAGGGAAAAAATCAGCACAAACGATTCAAGACTGCCATTTGTTTAAAATGGCGCCACTTTTTGGTGTATATAAACAGTTAGAAAGAGACACCGTTATTGAAGTGATTAATACTCTATCCGAGAAAAGTTTAATCGTTGAATGTAGTGAACAGCGATTTATATTAACTGAAAAAGGAGAGCAGTTTTTACGTAGGAAAATGAACGAAAATCCGCTGCCGCACCATTTAAATGGCTATATTTATAAAGATATAGCAGAACTATTTTGGAGAAGGATTGTATTAACTAGTCAATGTTTATCGTTTTTAAAAATCGATAAGAATAATTTTTTGCCAATTATTAAAGACCGAAATATACAAACATGGGTTAGAGGTTACTTAACGACATCAACTAATCAACTTGATAAATTGACAAATCAAATATATACGGAGTTAAATGAGGTATTAAAACAATTTTCTGAGAAAGAAGCGACTATTTTTGTTTTAAGGTTAAGTGGTAGCCATCGAATTGGTCTTACAAATGAACAAATAGCAAGTAAGTTATCAGTTAATCATTTTTATAGTCATTTACTTTTTTTAAACACTGTTCATGGTATGATCCGATTTGTTACAAGACAAAAAGATGCATTTCCTATCCTACATAGTTTGTTAGATGACGTACTGAAACATTCCTATCTAACTGAAACAGCTAAAAGTACATATAGCCTTTTAAAGGAAGGGCTAAGTATAGATGATATAGCGATGAGAAGGGGGTTAAAGGTGAGTACAGTAGAAGATCATGTTGTAGAAATTGCTATGTCTATAAAAAGTTTTTCGATCGACCCATTTGTTACTAAAGAGGATCAATCAATGATTAATAGTACAATTAACTTTCTAAAAACAAAAAGGTTAAAAGAAATAAAAGAAGAACTAAATCATCGTGTTTCGTATTTTGCGATTCGTTTAACTTTAGCTAAAAAGGAGGTTAACAATGGAAGTAATGCAAATCTTGTATGAAAAATTTAAATTAACATCTTTTCGTCTAGGACAAAAGGAGATAATAAATGACCTCTTAAAAAACAAAAATGTATTAGCAATGCTTCCTACAGGATCGGGTAAGTCACTCTGTTATCAATTACCTGCTTTTTTGTTACACGGTGTTACGATTGTTGTCTCACCTCTATTGTCATTAATGGAAGATCAAGTTCAGCAGTTAAAAAGTCAAGGAATAAAAGAGGTTGTGGCCCTAAATAGTTTTTTAAGTAATGATGAACGTGAGATTGTCATGAAGGATCTTCACAAGCATAAAATTATTTACGTCTCTCCTGAAATATTACAATCGAGGTCTATACAGAACCACTTAAAGAATATGAAAATTTCACTATTTGTAGTGGACGAGGCCCACTGCATATCACAATGGGGTCATGAGTTTAGGACTGACTATTTAAAGCTAAACGAAGTAAGAGGTAGGTTAGGAAACCCGACATGTCTAGCTATTACAGCAACAGCTACAAAAGAAGTACAACAAGATATTATTGAAAAGTTAAATTTGACTTCTTTTGAAAGCCATATTTATACTGTTGACCGACCAAACATTAGTATTCTCGTAAAAGATTGTGGTCATTTAGTTTCTGAAAAAATAAATGAGCTCGTTTATTTAGCTAAGAACCTACAAGGTCCAGGAATTATTTATGCATCTTCTAGGAAATGGACCGAGGACCTTGCTTCTATTTTAAGAAAAGAAGGGGTAAAAGATGTTTCGTTTTACCACGGTGGGATGAATAATGATGACCGTTTATTAATTCAACAGCAATTTATTAACGATGAACTTCGGTTAATATGTTGTACAAGTGCTTTTGGAATGGGGATAAATAAGCCGAATATACGTTATGTCATTCATTTTCACGCTCCGTTACAGTTGGAATCATATTTACAAGAAATTGGTAGGGCAGGCCGAGATAAAAGAGAAAGTATAGCAGTCACTTTGTTTAGTGAGTCAGACCTTCCATTACATATGAACTTATTAACAATGGAGTTTCCTAATGAAGAACAAATTGATGCTATATTTGCATCTTTAGAAAGCAATCATCGTTTCCGAAGGGTAAATGAAAATGAACTTTTAACACAAACAGGGACAAGCGAAATTATGTGGAGGTTTATTCGGTTTCATTTGGAAGAACATGGTGTTATGATTGATTATAAATATAAACGACATTCTATTACTATTGAGGACTTAAAAACAAGCCTTAAAGACAAGATTAAGGATAGGATAACTTATAAGCAAAATAAGTTTAAAGAATTTCAACAATGGCTATCTAATCATACAGGGTGTAGGAGAGAGACTATACTCGCTCAATTTAACGAAACTTTAATTTATAAGCCCCAAAAATGTTGTGATGTTTGTGGAATCGATCTTCATGATTATTTTACAAATGAATCTACAATAAAAAGTCTTGAATTTCAGTCATGGCAAGAAGAGTTAAAAAAAATATTTCATCAATGATTAAGGTTGGATGAAGCAGTGAAACAATCGGAACTAGTAAAAAAAATGACGGATAAAGAAATTTTATTAAATTTATACATCACACAGCTAATTATGGTAGTGCTTGCAATCATTTTAAGTCTGTTTCTTTTTGACAGCTTACAAGATGTACTAAGTTTATTTAAGTGGCAACCTTATTATATTTTTGTCATCGGTGGAGGGTGTGCAATAGTTATCATTTTATTGGAACTGTTGCTTGAGAAGGTTTTTCCGAAAAGTTGGTTAGATGACGGTGGAATTAATGAACGTGTTTTTAGTAATAGAAGTGTTTTGCATATATTTATTTTGGCAGCGGTAATTGCTTTTTCAGAAGAGCTTTTATTTAGAGGTGTATTGCAAACTCATTTTGGATTAGTGCCGGCAAGCATTCTATTTGCAATTATTCACTTCAGATATTTAAGTAAAATAGTCCTTTTTACAGTAGTAGTAAGTTTAAGTTTTTTTTTAGGTTTGCTGTACCACTGGACAGGAAATTTACTTGTTCCAATTTTTGTACATTTTACGATAGATTTTGTATTAGGCTGTATTTTACGCTTCCGTAATCAAAAAAATCAGGTATAATTGTTATAAGAAAAACGATTATTCTGTCAACGAGTACTGTTATTTTAAAAAGAGTCTATAAAAGCAGGTTAAGTATATTGTGGTAGTTGAGGTGATATGGATGACATCAAACTTTAACGAAGATCAGGCTGAACAACTACGTAAACGTATAGAGAAACATGATGAAAATTTAGAAGATCAAACGGAGGCTGTTGACGTATTAAGTCTTCCGTCAAGAAAAGAAAAGTTTAATAAAAGTAAGCTTGAATCCCAACCTTCTCGAAGACAAAAGAAACGCGAGAAACAAACGAATACTAAAAAAAATAAAACGAAGGTTAAATTTCCTCTCGTTAGAATTTTGTTATTTTTATTTTTAGTGTTAGTAGTATTAGTGACTACATACCCAAAGTGGATTGAAAGATTAAACTTATAGTTTAAAAAATATAGTTGTTTTTGAATTTTCTAAAATTTTTCATTTACTTTAGTACACATACGTGTTAAAGTAGTAAATGTAAATGACCTCTTATTTTTCTCTCTTTGTTGAAAGCTAATCTTTAGCTTTCTTCTTTTTTTT
>SKOL01000686.1 GCA_007120055.1 Anaerobacillus sp. | reverse complement strand
TTCGGTGAAAGATGCATGTCCTTCGCAAAATAGCGGTCTAGTTTAATAAAATGGGGTTCGATCTCGATGATTAATTTTAAACATGTTTGATCTTTGCCCATATCATCAACCGCAATTAAAAACCCTTGATTTTTTAACGCGACTATTCTTTCCTTAAACTTGTCCATTTCTGTAATAACTTCTGCTTCTAATATTTCAAAGACGACTTGTTCGCTCGTTAATGAAAACTCCAACATAATCTTCTTAATAAACGCTGGGAATTGATCGTTTAAGATTGTCGATGGGAAAATATTTAAAAATAATAAGCCTTCTTTTTTCAAGCTTCCCGATCTTTGATAGGTGTCGATAGCTTGATAGATGGACCACGTATCCATCTCATAAAGCTGCTCTTCTTTTCTCGCTTCCTCAAAAACAATCTCAGGTTTAGGTCTATTATCGGATCTTAAAAAACTTTCATAACCTATAATCTTCCAGTCTTTAATATCAAAAATAGGTTGAAAGTGGTGGTAAAACTCTTTGTTTTTTATCGCTTCTTTGATAGTCTCCAAAATATACCTCCCAAATTAAAAGCCGACACCAGCAAAATATAGGGAGTCAGCTTTTATTCCTCTACTTTTTCGGTAACTCATTTGCCTTGCATGTGCCTTAGACTCGTTGTTTTGTGGCTTTATATCTTAATAAGTTTGCCTTTATCGTACATCGCCTTTTATTCTATTTTATTATAACAAGTCGCAAAGTTCTACACCCTTTCCTAATATTTTCAAAATTTCCATAGTAAGTGACACCGATCTGTATTTTTTTGCACTTCAAGTAGTTCATCTTCCGTTTGGCTAGGTTTGGTACTGTTTTTCAGCCAATTTTGTATCTTTATCAGCCAATTCCACATAGTGTCCTCCTCTCGTGGACAAATTAGCCAAATGTCCACGGGCGGTGTCTGACACCATGTGAAGTGTTACACAAAACGCCCATTATTTACTAAATTTAAAAGGTGCTTTAATGAAAATTTTGTAGTACAATAGACTTATTAGTAAATATTTGTAACAACATGCTATAAATTGTCAAATTTAGCAACGAAAACTCTAAAACTTAGTTAAAGGCAAAGTTACGGAAACGTAATGACGCAAAACTTTAGGGGCTAAAGTTGTATTTGTAGGACGATTGTCACCACAAGGAGATCGTAAAACAAGCATCAGGAGGACGCACTCTTCCTGTGTGCCGCCTAACAAATACACTATGCCAGCCAGTTACCGTTACTGTAAGGATGCATATCCCGTGTAAACGGTGATATGTTATTTTTTTGTAAAAATGTAAATAAGAGGAGGTTGCGGACTTGAGAATTAAAGAACTTCTTTCAAAAGGAAAAGACCGCTTAATCACTAATACCAGCTTTGGTCAAGAGCTGCCATCCATGAATGACTTCACGAATCATAAAAACTTTTTTGACAATCATGCAGAGGCGATGCTCGTTTTCAACGAAAACTATCGCATTGTTGCCATCAATAAACAATTAACCACTTATTTAAGTTTTACTAAAAAAGAACTACTAGGCAATCCAATACATACTCTTTTTGAGTCGCAATCATCACTAGCAAACTATCATGTCCAAAAAGCTCTACAAGGTAAGACAACTAGTTTTGATATAAAACTGTTTGATAAAAAGGGGCAAGAGCGCCTTAGTCGTATCACATTTTTGCCGAATGAAACCAACGACGGTGTTAGCGTTCATGCCATTATTAAGGACCTAACTGCCCAACAAATATACAAAAGCGAAATCGACAAACTTCAACATAATTTAAATGAAGTTCAAAGGATCGCCAACATCGGAAGCTGGGAGTATGATATTAAAGCGAACACCGCTACTTTATCTAATCAATTTTACACGATCTACAATATTGATAAAGAGCACTTCTCCCCTTCTTTTAAAAATTTAGTAAAGCTCATTCACCCGGATGATCGCACAACGGTGGAACGATTAGCGAAAAATGCAATGAAATACGGCACTCCTTATGAAGTCGAGTATCGGATTACAGGAAAAAACGGAAAACAGCGACTGATTTTTCATAAAGCCGATGTCCGTTATGACGAAAAAGGGAAGATCACCCACTTGATTGGGACGGTTCAAGATATTACAGAAGCTAAATTTATTGAAACGAAACTAAACCAGTACGAAGCAACTTTACGAAGTATTTCCACCAATTTAGAAGTTGGTATGTGGTCATTTGATGTGAAAGCAAACCAAATCACTTTTTGTACGGAGGCGATGGAAAAAATCTACGGCGTACCATGTGAGACTTTTTATCAAGATCCTCATACTTGCGAAAAGTTTGTTCATCCTGAAGACCTCCCGTCTTTACAAAATAACTATAAACAATTAAAAAAAGGCATTCAAACCAGGCACCAATATCGCATCATCGTTGATCATCAAGTAAAGTGGGTCGATAGTCAAAACATTCCTTTTTTTAACGAAGATGGCGAACTGATCCGTGTTGATGGCGTCCTTACCGATATTTCGGAACATAAGCACTTGCAAAAAGCGGTCGAATATATCGCCAATCATGACCATTTAACGAACTTACCGAACCGCCAATTTTTTGAGGATAAACTAACTGAACTGATCGATGCAGCGCGCGAAAAACACATTAGCTTTACGGTGATGAGCTTTGATTTAGACCGTTTTAAATATATCAACGATTCTCTCGGTCACGATGTCGGTGATGAGTTGCTGAAGTCACTTTCTAGCCGTCTCCACAAATTTGTCGGTGTAAATGCTTTTCTCGCCCGCAATGATGGTGACGAGTTTTTGCTATATATTAAAGGGCTTCCTAATGTCGATGATTATATCCACTTAGCGACCGAGATTCGACAAGAAATCGAAAATCCTTTCTTCATTGAAGAGTACGAGTTGTTTATTACAACTAGTATCGGACTTAGCTTTTATCCTTTTGATGGTGAAGATGCAGCTTCCCTGCTAAAAAATTCGGATATCGCGCTTCAAAAAGCGAAAGAATTCGGGAAAAATAATTGCCAAGTTTTTTCACCAACAATGAACATTGAGTCATTTAAACTGTACACCCTTGAACGCGATTTACGAAAAGCATTGATCAACGAACAGTTCTTCATCGAATACCAGCCGAAAGCCGAAACAAAAACTGGAAGAATTATCGGGGCTGAAGCACTGATCCGCTGGCAGCATGAGGAATGGGGAAAAGTTTCGCCTTTAGAGTTCATCCACCTAGCTGAGGAAACCGGCTTGATTTTAAAAATTGATGATTGGATGTTTAAAAGTGTTTGTGAGCAGTTAAAAAAGTGGAAAGAAGATGGAATTCCGCTCGTGCCGATCTCGATTAACATTTCACCGAAAATGTTCCTTAAAGCAGATGTTGCAGCAAACATCATGAACACCTTGGTAGAAACGGGCGTGAAACCATCGCTCATCGAATTTGAAATTACGGAACGAACGTTAATTGAGCATGAAAAAGCGCAATCTGTGATCGATGAACTGAAAGAGTTGGGGATTAAATTTAGTTTAGATGACTTTGGGACTGGCTTCTCTTCATTAAGTTATTTAAAAAATTTAAACGTTGATCAGTTGAAAATTGATAAAACATTTATTGATGAAATTAGTAACGATAAAAATACCGAAGCGATTATTAAAGGAATCATATATATGGCGCGTGAGCTCGATATGAAAGTCGTCGCAGAAGGCGTTGAAAACACAGAACAGCTAACATTTCTCGCTCAGCGTGAGTGTCATTTCATTCAAGGATATATATTTAGCAAACCCGTATTGGCGAAAGAGTTTGCCCGCTTAGTCGAACGAGGCATTTTGAAACCGATGAAAACGAAGCGTTTTGTGGATATTTCCGAAAATCGGCGCGAATATTATCGAATTAACATGCAATTCCCGCTTTGTTCGGGAATGACGATCATTTCTTTTAAAGGAAAAAAAGTCAGTCTCGGCCATTCGAAAGCATTGATCGAAGACATAAGTATCGGCGGGATGCGCTTTACGACGAACGTTGAGTTCCCGGTGCAGCCCGATATTATCTTAGAATTTAAAACGAAAATTATGAATGAAGTCGTCAAAACGAATGGAGTGATCGTCTGGAAGCAAGAAATCGGCGAGAACTTATACCAATACGGCTTGGAGTTTAACATTAGTGAGCTAGAAAGAGATCACCTATCGCAAATGCTAAATACATTCACTTTAAAAATGAAAAACGACCCACTGTTAGGCGGTTGCGATTTTCATTTGCAAAGTAGGGAGTTGTATTTTGTATAGGTGCCTGTCATTTCTCGAAATTTGTCGAATCTCCAACCCCCGCTGAATTTGAAAAGCGAAATGAGCTTAAGTTAACTCATTTCGCTTTTTTAGCGTGTCGCATTTTGGGTTGTCAGCGAATTTGGTGAGTTTATCGGCGTAATTTGCGAGTTTATCAGCCAGCCGTTCAGCTTTATCAGCGTCGACTTTATCAGCTAAATCAGCAGCTTTATCATCAAAACATACCGCTTGCCCCTACATCAACTCTTCTTTAATTCGATAGATTTTTCTTGGGCGGCCACGTTGTCCGACTTGCTCTTCTCCGGTGACAGTGATGATGCCGACGCGCTCCATTTCTTGGATAATGCGGCGCGCGTTGCGTTCAGAGCTTTGGAGCCACCAAGTGATGTCTTTCGAGGAAATCGTATCTTTTTTGTAGTGGTTGGCCATTGATAAAATTTTTGAAATCGTTGCGGGGTTCGTTTTGACATCGTTTAACATCGCTTTTAATTGGCAAGAGACGAAACTTTGATCATACGAAACCGCTTCTTCTTGCTCGGACACTTCAGTGACTTGTTTTTCTTCGTTAACGATGAGGATCGTGTTTTCAGATCTTCTACCGTTTTGAAACCCTAAGCGAACGTGAGCCTCTGCATCAAGGGCAGTTAAACCGTAACCGACGACGAAAAAGATCGGGATTTTCGTGTGAAGTTCGATCTCTTCTAATAAATATAACGGAAGCGGATGGCTTTCGATTTCCCCACGGGTCGTGTAAATGAAAAAATAGTGATCCCCTATTTGCACGAGCGACCCTTGAATTTGCTCGGCATAGTTTAATAATAGGCGCTTCAGTTCCAGTTCGCGTAACTTTAAATCATACGAAGAAAAATTCGCACCGACCGTCTCTTCTGAGGTTAGTAACTTCACGCCAACAATCGCTAGCTGCGATTTCTTGTACCAATTCGCTTGGGCCCGTTCTATTAAGTTATCTAGTTTCTGTTGGATGCTAAGTTCTGTAGGAATGATTCGAAAGCAGGGAATGTTTAATTTTAAAAAGTGTTGGTGAACCGATTGAATACACGTAAAAATCACTTCACTACCTTCGTCATAATTTTTTTGATGATAGTCGATTAATTGCTGGGCCGTAATATAACCTGGATAGTGAAACGGATTGACGTTTACTTTTAACCCTTTTAACGAAAAATTTTCCCTTAGTGTTTCGATTTCTTTTTCTTCGACCGTATCTAAACTGATTTCTTTTAAGCGTGTGTCAAAACAAAACTGTGCTTCCAGTAATTTTCCTAACAAACTTGTGCCATGTAAGATCGGGTATGTACCTTCTTCTGTTGAAATTAGCCCTTCACTAATCGCAAACGAATACGGGGCTTGTCCTGAAAAAAGCCATTGGTCGACACTCGCTTTATTTTCCGTTAAAATCTCCCTCACATCGTTCAATTCGTTATACGTGAACGCTGTTACTTTCAGCTCTGTATACTTTTCGGCGATTTTCCTAATATGGTCAATCGAATCATTCGGCCCTA
Organism: Anaerobacillus sp.; assembly: GCA_007120055.1. Next base: position 1,695 of record SKOL01000686.1, on the reverse strand, counting down.
CAATCCCTAAATGAATGTTCATGTCGATCACCTCCTCCGTTGTTGTTTTTAAAAAAAGTGCTAGCCAGGTACCCATCGTACTAAACGGCAGTAGCTGTAAAAAAATCACAATCCCTTAAATCTTTCGTGACCCCCACCGTCGTATTTCCTATACCATTACTCTCGTTTATTTGCTGTTGATTATATTCGTTAAAAGAAAAACACGCAAGCCTTAAAAAAACAAGATAGACGTTGTTTTTTAAGGCTTGACGAGTAATTTATCTTATTATTGGCTTTATTTAGTAAAATCTAGTAATCACTTTTTCTCTATATAAAAAATGGTTTCCGTATTTTTGAACGAGGAGCTCGCAGCACTCCTTATCGAAAGTAAAAAATCAAATAGCAGTGTCGGTTTTATTCACCGTTTTGTTGTAATAAATAAGCGGTAAGAACATCGACGCCGATTTGTAGATCTTCGACAGAGGCATATTCAGCTGGATGGTGACTAATACCGTCTTTGCAGCGAATAAAGACGAGGCCTGCCGGACATTTATGAGCCATGTTCATGACGTCATGACCTGCGCCGCTTTCGAGTGTGAAGCTTTTTAAGTTCGCGCGTTTTCCTGCATCCACTAGCTGTTGATGCACTTCTTTGTGAAGTTTCACCGACGGGTTATTCACTAATGTTTGAATAGTGATAGTGACACCGCTCGCTTCTTCGATTTGTTGGCATTTCTCTTCAATCGCTTGCTTCATTTTTTCCTTCAATTGATCATCGACACTACGAATGTCGATGCCAAATTCGACTTTTCCAGGAATGACGTTCATCGCGTTCGGATACACTTGTGCGGTACTGACCGTAGCCACTAAAGGGACTTCGTTTTCGTCACTTAGCTCGGTGGCATATTCAGAGACGAACGGAATTAAAGGAGCTGCTGCCACAAACGCATCTTGCCTTTGCCTCATCGGCGTCGTCCCGGTGTGACCTGCCATTCCTTCCACTGTTACCTTTAAGCGGATCGGACAAGCAATCGCTGTGACTGCGCCATAATCGGCCTCAGCGGTTTCAATTCGTGTTCCTTGTTCAATATGTAGTTCTACAAAACTAATAAACTCCTCGGCACTTCGCTCTGCATGAACGATGTCTTCAAAAACTAACCCTCTCGATTCGATCGCTTCTTTAATCGTTACACTGTTTTTGTCGGTCATGTTGGCGATGTCCTCCAAATCTAGTAAACCAGTCATTGCTTTACTCCCAAGGGTAGATATCGCAAAACGAGCCGATTCTTCGGAAACGAAACTAATAATTTCAATCGGGTGCTTCGGTTGGAAATGTTCGTCTTGCAACACTTTGATAGCGCCGAGACCACATAAAACCCCGGCAACTCCGTCATAACCACCGCCACTGACAACGGTATCTAAGTGGGAGCCGATCGCAAAGGCTGGGGCGTCTTTATGCGCATCTGTAGCATTCCAACGAGCGATCACATTCCCTACCGCATCTTCTCGAACGTCAAGCTTTAAGCTTTTGGCCGTTTCGATAAACACTTGACGAGCTTGCCACTCTTCATCTGTAAAAGAAAGTCTAGTAAACCCTTGTTTTTTTGGGATTTCCTCTGTAACATTTAATTTTTTCAAATGATCAAATAACCATTCATTAATCTCCAAAATACTTCACTCCTGTTCTTGTAAAATAAAACGACATAAACTATTTAC
>SKOL01000726.1 GCA_007120055.1 Anaerobacillus sp. | reverse complement strand
TTCCATAGAGCATAGTCTTCCTCGAAGTGTACCGTGTTCGCGGATCATTCTAGTAAGCTTTCTCGTATCGATCCCTTCCAAACCAGGGATATCATTAGCCTTTAAAAGTTCATCAATCGTTTCTTCATTTCTCCAGTTACTAGGCTGTTTTGCCGCTTCTTTTACAATTAATCCGTTAATTGAAGGTTTAATAGATTCAAAGTCATCACGATTAATACCGTAGTTTCCGACTAACGGATAAGTTAAAGTAACAATTTGTGCACAATAAGACGGATCTGATAAAATTTCTTGGTACCCAGTCATACCAGTATTAAAAACAACCTCTCCTGCCATTTCCTTATCACTTCCGAATGCATGTCCTACAAATACTTCACCGTTTTCTAAAATTAATTGTCTTTTCATTGAGCCGCTCCTCCTTTTTTCCAAACCACTTCTCCGTTTACCATTGTAAGTACTGGCCAACCTTTACATTCCCAGTTCACAAAAGGTGTATTTTTTCCTTTTGATAAAAATGTAGTCGGATCTATTTTTTCTACATCATCAAGATTTACTGCAGTAATATCTGCTTTTTTACCAACTTGTATCATTCCATACGGTAAACCAAAAACTTCACAAGGCTTTGAAGTTAATAGTGCAACTAATTCGTTGAAAGAAATGATGCCTTTTTCAACGAAATGAGTATATAAAAGTGGAAATGCTGTTTCTAAACCAACAATCCCAAATGGAGCTAATTCGATCGACTCACTTTTTTCTTCTTGGGAATGTGGTGCATGATCTGTAGCAATAAAATCGATCGTTCCATCTAGTAAACCTTCAATTAACGCTTTTTTATCTTCAATCCCTCTTAAAGGAGGATTCATTTTAAAATTTGGATCTAACCCTGGAATATCTTCGTCAGACAATAACAAATGATGTGGCGATACTTCTGCTGTTACACGGATGCCCGCGCGCTTTGCATCACGAACCACTCTAACTGATTCCTTTGTGCTAATATGACATACGTGATAATGAGCACCCGCTGCTTCTGCTAACAGTACATCTCGAGCAATATGTACAGATTCACAAACAGAAGGAATTCCATTGAGCCCAAACTTCTCGGAGAAATCTCCTTCATGTACTGAGCCTTTATTAATTAATGTATTATCCTCACAATGAGCAACAATCGCTTTGCCAACTTTGGCCGCTTCTTTCATAGCATGTAACATCATACTTGCGTCTTGTATACCGACACCATCATCCGTAAAAGCAAACGCACCCTCGTCGGCTAACTCTTCAAAGTTTGTTAATTCCTTACCTAACTCACGCACAGAAATCGAAGCATAAGGTAAAACTCTCACAGCGGCTGTTTCCTCAATTCTTTGATTAAGCCACTGTAACTGTTCCTTTGAATCTGGAACTGGGCGCGTGTTCGGCATTGCTGCAATCGTTGTGAAACCACCGCGAGCGGCTGCATTTGTCCCCGTTGTAATGGTTTCTTTATATTCACCACCCGGTTCGCGTAAATGTACGTGAAGATCAACAAAACCTGGAAGGATGATATTTCCGCCTACATTTATAACTTCGTGGTTCGCTTCCGGGATTTCACTCTCGATTTTGATAATTACATCTTGATCAATTAAAATATCTTTTTTCTGAAGCGAACCATCTTTTTCAAGTAACTTGCCGTTTTTTAATAATTTAGCCATTAAAAACAACCTCCCCTTTATGTTGTAATGCACGTTTTAATACTGCTTGTCGAACCGCTACCCCATTTGTCATTTGTTTAAAGATACGAGATCGTTCACATTCAACTAACGAACTCGCAATCTCAACATCACGATTAATCGGGGCTGGGTGCATAATAATACTTTTTTCTTTCATATTTGCTTCTCTTATTTCGGTCAAACCGAAAAGTTGATGATACTCTTCTTTCGATGAAATCATTTTGCATGTATGACGCTCGTGTTGAATTCGTAGCATCATCATCACATCAGCGATTTTTACTGCTTCGTCCATCGGAATATAATTCCCTTTCGTAATTGCCTCGTCCATCCACTGCTTTGGGCCAGAAAAATAAACATTTGCTCCTAATCTTTTTAATACATCGGCATTAGATCTTGCCACCCGACTATGCCGTATATCTCCTACGATGACTATATTCAATCCTTGAAAGTGTGCAAATTCTTGTTGGATCGTTAACAAATCAAGTAAAGATTGGGTCGGGTGATGACCACAACCGTCACCACCATTGATGATCGGAACCGATATTCCATTTACTAGTTCATCGAAGTAATGATCTTGCGGGTGACGAATGACGACAGCGTTAGCTCCAATTGCCTCAAGCGTCTTTACGGTATCATATAAAGTTTCCCCTTTTTGAACACTCGAAGATTGACTTTCAAAATCAAGAACTTGCAAACCTAACTTTTTCTCAGCTACTTCAAAAGAAAATTTCGTTCTCGTACTTGGTTCAAAAAAGAGATTGGCGACGAATTTATGATTTGTAGGTGTCCATATTTTGCCTTCTGCAAAAAGCTGTGCTTCCAGTAAAATTCCAAGAATTTCTTCATTATGAAGCTCATTAATCGTCAGTAAATGTCTCACTTTCATGTCCCCTTTCACCTAACTGTTTTCTGAGGGTACAAAAAAGCACCCTAATGATTGCTCATAAGGGTGCTCGAAAGAAGAGTAGTTTTACTACACCTAACTTCAGACGGTAACACCCTTTTAAGTCTCTCTGTACTTATTTAAAGGATGATTATTAAGCTGCTGACTTTTTATTTTCTTCTACTTCTAACTCTTCTGCAAACATCTCATTCATATCTACTTTTTCTCTTCCTGGTAAAACAAGGTTTAATACGATACCAATAATTGTCGCTAAAGCCATTCCGGCAATTTGAATATTTTCAGATACTTGAATAAATGCTCCACCGATACCGATAACTAAAATTACCGATGAAATAATTAAGTTACGCTTTTTACCAAAATCAATTTTATTGTCAATTAACATTCTTAAACCACTTGATGCAATGATACCGAATAACAGGATGGAAACACCGCCCATTACCGCAGTAGGGATCGTCGAAATTAAAGCAGCGATTTTCCCAACAAATCCGAACATAACAGCTATTACAGCTGCTCCACCGATAACGAAGACACTGTATACACGTGTTAAGGCAATAACTCCGATATTTTCTCCATATGTCGTATTCGGTGGCCCACCGATGAGTGACGAAATCATTGTTGCTACTCCATCCCCTAAGATCGAGCGATGTAAACCTGGCTTTTTAATAAAGTTCTTTCCTACAACTTTACTTAGCACCATTTGATCACCAATATGTTCAGAAATCGTTACAACAGCAATTGGTACCATGATCAATAAAATTTCCCATGAAAGTGAAGGTGTATATGTCACGAAAGGAACAATGAATTCAGGCATTGCAATCCACGCAGCTTCACTTACTGGTGTCATATCTACAATCCCTTGAATATATGCGAACGTATATCCACCAACAATACCGATTAAGATTGGAATAAGTCCAAAAAATCCTTTAAAAAACATCGATGCTATTACTGTAATAGCTAAAGTTACGAGCGCTACTGTAAAAAGCGTTCCGTTATATTCTCCCGTTCCTGGCACGTTCATTGCCATATCAATAGCAACACCTGCTAAACCTAATCCAATAACCATAATTACAGGCCCGACAACGATCGGTGGTAAAATGTTCATTAACCAGTTAACGCCACTCTTTTTTATGAATAGTGCTACTAAACCGTAAAGTAAACCAGCAACAAAACTTCCGACCATCGCCCCTTCAGGTCCACCAATCGCAGTTGCGGCAATAATTGGCGCAATAAAAGCAAACGACGAGCCTAAATATGCTGGAACTTGGCCGCGTGTAATTAATAAGTATGCGAGAGTTCCTAAACCACTTGATACTAGTGCGACTGCAGGACTCAATCCTACTAAATACGGAACAAGAATAGTTGCTCCAAACATTGCGCATAAATGTTGTAAACTTAATACTAACCACTTATCTAATTTTGGTATTTCATGAATTCCTACTTCTTTTGTGTTATTCATTATTTGTTCCTCCTCTAATTTACATACAAAACCTCATGGCGGTCGTCCTGCTGCCCTCATCTAAGATGAAACGTTGGGTGAGGTTCCTAACCACTAACCAACTAACTAACTTCCACACAAAAAACCTCTTTGCTACACAAAGAGGTACGGTCTTCTACTTAAAATATACCAAGTGGCACACTTTAAGTTAGAGGAGTATACCCCCTTGCAAGCCTCTCTGGACTCGTTTAAAGGGAGGTTTTCTGTTCAATTGTTACTTCATCAAATTCATCAACTTCATTTAGTTTGACAACAATTTTTTCACTTTTTGATGTTGGGACGTTCTTACCAATATAATCAGGTCTTATCGGTAATTCGCGATGCCCTCGATCGATTAAAACGGCTAATTGAATTTGCGATGGTCTTCCGAGATCAATAATCGCATCCAATGCTGCCCTTACCGTTCTACCAGTAAATAAAACATCGTCGACTAAAATTACTTTCTTTTCGCTAACATCGACAGGGACTGAAGTTCCTTTTAAGAGCGGTTCTTTATTTTCATTTTTATGAGATAAATCATCGCGATAAAGTGTTATATCGATTTCACCAACACTTACGTTAGAACCTTCGATTTCAGCAATTCGTTCAGCAAGACGATTAGCAATGTAAATCCCTCTAGTTTTAATTCCTATTAATACACAATTTTCTATCCCTTTATTACGTTCAATAATTTCATGGGCTATTCTTGTCAATGCTCTTCTTACCGCTTGTTCATCCAAAATAACGGTACCTTTTTCCATTTAATCACCCTCCTTACATAGCGGTTGTTGGTCTTAGAAAAACTGATCTTTAACACCTTATTTACGTTCATCTTAACATTTTACCCACAATTAACTTTCAGAGAATAATAAAACCTCTCACCAGAAGATGAGAGGTTTTTGAGCATACGATAATATACAGATACACTTGAACTGTACCTGACCGTTCTCTAGTTCCTTCTCAGCCTCTCTGGACTGTAATTAAAGGGAATATTATGTTGTGTTCTATTGTATTATTACAAACTTTATTAAAAGTGTCAACGAGAAATTTTACGAATATGGTTTAATAAATGTTGGAAGTCTTCAGGTGCCTCTTTTTCGAACACCATTTCTTCACCTGTATCAGGGTGGACAAAACCTAAAACTGCTGCGTGTAAAGCTTGTCCTTCGATAGGTAGTTTTAATGTACGAGCAGGTCCGTATTTCGGATCACCAGCTAAAGGATGGCCAATATATTTCATATGAACACGTATTTGATGGGTTCTTCCAGTCTCAAGTTTACATTCTACAAATGTAAATTCATTGAACCGTTCTATTACGCTGAAATGAGTAACTGCATCGCGACTATTGTCATCAGTAACAGTCATACTTTGGCGATCTTGTTTATCCCTTCCGATAGGTGCATCAATCGTCCCGTGATCATGCGCAATCGAACCATGAACGATCCCTTTATATTTCCTAATTGTTGTTTTCGCTTTTAATTGGTTTACGAGCGAATCATGAGCTTTATCATTTTTAGCCACTACTAAAAGACCAGATGTATCCTTATCGATTCGGTGAACAATCCCAGGTCGTAATACTCCATTAATACCTGATAAATCGTTACAATGAGCCATTAAACCGTTCACAAGCGTACCTGTTAAATGGCCTGGTGCTGGGTGAACAACCATTCCTCTTGGTTTGTTAACGACAAGTAGATGCTGATCTTCATATACAATATCAAGATCCATTTGTTGGGCAACGACATCCAAAGCCTCTGGTTCTGGAACGTTTAAAATAATTTCATCACCGTATTGACACTTATAATTGCTTTTTACATTGTTACCATTTACAGTGATCACGCCATCTTTCATCCACTGCTGTACTTGAGTTCGTGACCATTCGTTTTCACCAGCTGCTAGCCATTTATCTAATCGCTCATTTGCAGCTGTTTCATCAATTACCCATGTATGTTGTTCCATTATTTTTTCTCCCTTGCGTTTCTTTCTTCTAAAAATATTTGTACCATTAAAATCCCTACACCGATCACTAACGCCATATCGGCAACATTAAAAATTGCAAAATCGTATGTAAAAATATAAACATCGATAAAGTCGACAACTTCTCCGCGGAACAACCTGTCAATAAAATTCCCTATTGCCCCACCTAAAACAAGCCCTAAAGATATCCCTAAAAGTTTACTTTCTTTCGCATACTTATTCATATAGTAAACGACAAACACGACAACAACGACAGTAACGATAAAAAATAACCACATCTGCCCTTGTAATATTCCAAATGCCGCACCTTTGTTACGATGTGAAGTGAAATAAAGTAAATTTTCAATAATCGGGATTTGTTGCCTTAATTCCATTTGCGTGACTACAATCCATTTTGTCCATTGGTCTAAAATTAAAATTATGAGTGCTAGTATGTAGTATTTCACTATTGATCCTCCGCTTCTCCAATGTTGCACATCTCTATAGCATTTTAGCATAGGAGGAGTGGGAGAACAATCTTATTAGTGTAAACATCACTTAACAATGAAAATGAGGGTGTCACATAAGTGTCAGTTCACTAGAGACTTATGCTAAATTAAGGACTGCCCCATAAGTATATGTGTCTGACACTTTATTTTGGGGCAGTGCCTTATTTGTGCCTTAAACGGTGACTAACTCGCACGTTTGTTTAAGACACCCCTTTAATACGTATCGGTTTCTTCATCACTTGCTTCTAGACGGTCGATCTGGTCCATATAATGGTCATAATGTACATTTCTTTGAATAGCGACATTTTCATCGCCTTGATACCCATCAATACTCGTTGAGGCAAAAGCTTCTAATTCTTCTACATATCCGACAAGCTCTTCCCCACTATCAAGACTTGAATCTTCAAACACCATTGAATTATCGTTAAAGCTGGCTACAGATTGCCAAGCATCTTCCGCATCGAACTCTGTTTCGCGATAATTATTGTCAAAATTATATTTTTCAAACCCTTTTAAAACATCTTCTTCAACAGGGCGTTCTTTAGCAATAACCTTTTCTTGACTATATTCAGCTAAGGTTCTTGCTGTCGGCAACGCTTGAAGCCGTTCGATTGGTATTTCTTTACCGGAAACTTCACATATCCCGTACGTATTATTTTCTATTTTCTCTAAAGCAAGTTCTATGTCTTCATACTGTTGAGTAATGTGTTCAAATAGAGCAAGGTCTTTACCTCTTTCATACGTATCAGTTGCTGTGTCCGCAGGATGATTATCATATTGGGATAACTCTCCTGTAGAAAAAGACATTGTTTTATTTAAATCATAACGATCGACTTCTTTGATTCGTTCTTTTAAGCGGTTTTGTTCAGCAATTAATTGTTGTTTAATGTCATCATATTTACCCATCTTATTGGCCTCCTTTAAAAGATGGCTTCGAACATAGTTTGTCCTGATGAAAGTATCATTAGCCGATACAACAATTAGTAAATAATGCACAATTTGAGT
>SKOL01000545.1 GCA_007120055.1 Anaerobacillus sp. | reverse complement strand
TTTATAATGCCATTGATGAAAGTGACGGATTTTACCAAGGACATGCTGAAACAGAGAGCCGTTCTTTAATGAATTTAACCTTTAACTTACGTAGTGAAGAGTTAAGTAAGAAGTTTTTACACGAAGCGAAAGAAGAAGGTTTTGTCGGCTTAAACGGTCATCGCTCTGTAGGGGGATGCAGAGCTTCGATTTATAATGCTGTTCCTTATGAAGCTTGCGATCAACTGCAACAGTTTATGAATAAATTTAAAAAACTACATGAGTGAGTGAATTTCATAATTACCTAAAATGAGCCATATCAAACTATATGTAGTTGCGAACGGGTTAACGCAATTACATATAGTTACTTAATGGCGAAAATATTGAATTATGAAATTCATTAGAGTAAATAGTAGACACAAATACCTTATAGTTTTGATTCTCCTCTCATTCTGGGCTGGTGAACCTGGATGCATTGAAAAGGGAGATTCCGAACTTATAAAGCTACTTCGCTCCTAAAAATAGGTGCGAAGTAGTAATCTAAACAACCGTTGCTACATCAAAAAAATCATCCAACACCATAATAATAAAGAAGGATGGCTAAAATTAAGCTGACACACCCTGAGGCTCCGAGGAAACGACCATACTTCACATATGTTTTTTTGCATTCGAAATCACGTTTCATTTTCCTTACAAATATAAACGTATGGGTCATTCCATAGAATAATAGTAATGCCAAAGAGAATAACGCAAAAATAATACCGTACACTCAATCATCCCCCTTCTTTAAACTTATTCATTTTTCTTATATTATTACGTTAGTAAGAATAATATTATTGAAATATTATATTCATATTCAAACTTCCACTAAAATGTGATAATCTAATAAAAAAACGGACAAACCTATATAAAGGAAAGGAATGGTGATCAAAATGAGTGGAAAAGCACTTTTTTACGGTTTTGTGACTGGTAGTATTATTGGAGGAGCAGTTACATTGTTATCAACACCAAAATCTGGATCTGACGTTCAAAAAATGATTGGCTCTAACGTTAATGAGTTAATCGATTCTTTATCAAATGTAAGAGAACAAACTATGGAGCTTAAAAATAAAGTTGAAATTGCTGCAAAAGAAGGAGCAACTACGATTAAAACAGTATCAACAGACGTACAAAACTCCATTAAAGAATGGAAAAAAGATGTTGAACCGACGGTAGCTGATATTCAACGTAGTATTGAAGAACTTCACGAGACGATTGATCAATTGGAATCCGAAATCAAAAAACCTTTATAAAAAGAAAAGCGCAAGTGCCTCGTTTAGACCTGAAAAGCGCAAGCGTTGCTTCCACTCAGTCATGTGGTGGAAGCCTTATTTTTTCTTCTAGTGGAGTGAATTTCATAATTACCTAAATTGATCCATATAGAGACTTAATGACGAAAATATCGAATGATGGAATTCATTAGGTAAATATTATCAGAAAAATAAAATAAATTCATTTTTTTATTGTTATTCGTTTATTTTATGTGATATTATGAATATATCATTTTATCAAAAAAATAATGAATTTTCAAAAAACACTTCATGGAACGTACGTGAAATAATTTTAAAATCGGAGGTCTCATATGGATAATAACGCGCCATACTCCATCAAGCAATCAATTATATATGGTCATAAAGTTGCTCAATTAAGTAAAGCGCTATGGAAATCGATTGAAAAAGATTGGCAAAATTGGATAAAACCATTTGATTTGAATATTAATGAACATCATATTTTATGGATTGCCTATCACTTAGAGGGGGCTTCAATTTCTGATATTGCCAAGTTTGGTGTAATGCACGTTTCTACAGCGTTTAACTTCTCAAAGAAATTAGAAGAGCGAGGGCTTCTGACATTTTCTAAAAAGCAAAATGATAAGCGTAATACGTATGTTTTCCTGACAGAACAAGGGGAAAAACTTCTCCTTGACACTTTAGCCGTCTACGACCCTAAAGACACTGGTGTTTACGAAGGTTCACTACCAATTAAAGAACTTTATGGTAAATTTCCAGAATTTTCAGAGGTCATGTCGATCGTGAAACATATATACGGCCCAGACTTTATGCTAATCTTTGAAAAGACATTTGAGAAAATGGACCAAGACTTCACTGATAAAGATGGACGCTTAATGGCAACGCAAAACATTAAAGCTGAAACAAGTTAATGATTTTTGATCGTTTTTAAAAACTCATTCATTAAGTTTCGATAGATGCCTTGCTTATGTAAGGCATCTATCGTTTTATTTGGGTCTAATTTATAATTTAGCATACCGACAAAATGAGTAAGAAGAGGGAGAAATGTAATAAAGCCTTCTTCTTTTTGTTTTTCATATTCATCATTTAGCTTTTCACAAAGCTCTAGAACTTCTTGTACTTCATTTCTAGATAATTTTTCAATGACGACCATCGTGTAGAAAGGAAAAGCACCATTCGTTACTGAAAGAAGAAGTTCTTGATAAAACTCTAACCGTAACAATTTTTCTTCATTCGTTTCCATTTGGTAGTAATCCCCTTTCTATACAAAGTCGAAATTTTTTTTTACTAATGGCGAACTAAGGAACGGTTAATTCTTGCCTTTAATTCGACTAATGAAAAAGGTTTAGTAATATAATCGTCCGCCCCAGCTTCTAAGGCTCTTGCGATATTTTCCTCAGAATGATTTCCTGTAAGCATGATGACGGCCGTTTGTTTAAAACGAATATTTTTCCTAATTTCCTCTAAAGTTTCATAGCCATTCATTTCAGGCATTAATCCGTCAAGCAGTATTATATTCGGAATTTGTTCCTTCGCTATTTCAATCGCCTCTAAACCATTGGTAGCTTCAAATAAAGACCATTGTTTATCTTTCAAACCATCTAATAAAATATTTCGAGTAAAACGATCATCGTCGACAATCAAAATTTTATATTGTTCTTTTTTCAGCCTCATCATCGGGTCGTAAATTAATACACGGTTTCTACCACTGTTTTTCGCTGCATAAAGAGCAATGTCAGCTAAGTTTAACACTTCAACAGGGTGATCTGTTCTTACGTCTTTATTTGAGACAATTCCACCACTAAACGTTTGCTTAATACTATCATCGCCAATGTCGATACTTTTCTCTTTAAATTCTTTTTGCAATGCATTTATTTTTTTCAAAGCGTGGATTGTTTTCGTTCGTGGTAGTAATAAAATAAACTCTTCTCCACCATATCTTGCAAATATATCTGTACTTCTTATTTTGCTATTAATAAATTGAGCAAACTCCACTAAAACTTTATCGCCTATTTGGTGTCCATATTTATCATTTACATCTTTAAAATAGTCCAAATCAAGAATTGCTAACGCATGTGGATATTCTTTTTCTTTATCGTTACAATAATAATATTCTAGCTTTTCCATAATAAATTTTCTTGAGTACACACCTGTTAACTCATCTATATGTACTTGTTTTTTCATACGGGAAACATGATCAAGTAACCGCATCATTTTCACAAATAAATCATCAATAACTAAAGGCTTTAAAATTGAATCATTAATATTAAACTTTATTTTATCTATTAAATCTTTTTCATTTTCATGCCCAATTACAACTATTGGTACAAATAACGTATTTACCCTTTCGTGTAAATCCTTTAAGAATGCTTCAATGTTTATATCTATTAAATTCAAACCGAAAATAATGCAATCTGGTTGCGATTCTGTGATTAGTTTCAGTGCTTGTTTTCCTCTATTTGATTTTAAGACCTTAAAGCCTGCTTCTGTTAATAAACTAGCTGTTTTGTTTAAAAAAAGTATATCATTATCAACGAGGATAACAGTTCGCTCTACGCCAATGTTGTATTCCCTTACGGAGTAAAGTACATTTTCATCTCTAACTTTAGGAAGCCGTTGTTGAATTTGAGTAGGGTTTTGGATACTCATTAACATTTCTTCTAATAGTAGCAAAAAAGCACGCTCCATATATTTTGGTAATACAACCTTTGTACCTTGCCTTTTAACCATTGTTTGCAATGTCTTAGTCATATGAACAAGTTCAATCACATTATATTTTATTGAAGAAGTTTCTAATTGATGAAGACGATTGATAATATCAGAAGGTAGTTCAGCATTATCTTTACTATGTAATACATCATTGATCAATTTTTCAATGATAATTTTTGGGGTTCTTTTAACATATAAATGTTTTTTTACATTACCATCGTCTTGAAACATATTACTTAACCTCCAAATATAAAAATCTTTGCATATATTTATCATACTTGTAATTAAACTAATTTCATACTTCTATTTTAAAACAATTGTATATATATTAACAATTATTAGTACTTTTTGATCATGATGATGTACCCTCGCCATTAAAATGGAAAAATGTCGGTCGACTTTCTTTCGCTTCGCTGTAAATCTCTATCGACCTTTAGAGGCTCACTCAAGAAAATCGACCGAGCATTCTTTTTTCATACAAAACCTTCATGACGGTTCACTCTCATCACCTGGCATGTAAATTGACAAGTACTACTTTGAAACTAATTCAAATTCAATTTTGTTTTCCTTTAAATCAAATGCTTTAACTTTTATAAATAAATGATTAAAGGTTTCAATATTAGTAATATACAAAAATATCTTCCCTTCGGTTGCATCTATTTTTATCCATTCTGGAAGGTCAAGTGTCCGACTTATTAATTGAAACAATGTATCACTCGGTATTTGCAGTTGTCCAATTCTAAATGCTTGTTCTGTTAAAAGTAAATTTCCATCACCATACAGTTGTGGCTCTAAATCTAGCTGAAAAGGGATATTACTACCTAAAAAAGGAACTTCCGCAGTAAGCGTCACATAGTCAGATAAGAAAATATTTAAATGACTCCCATCTTGAGATAATTGCTCATCTATAAAAAATTGTAAATTTTCCTTTGTTGTACTTACAACGAACCTACTCTCCCCACTCGGTTGAACAACATCATCTACACTATGTTCCATCGATACAGGAAGGTAATACAAAACAAAAGTAATTAATGCAATGGCTATTAATGCCAAACTCGTTATTAAACTTACAAAAGCTATTTTCCATTTATTGTATTCCTTTTCCAAACATCTCACCTCACTAGAATTGTTTTACAGTTTTATTTTAATGCAAAAAGCTATCTTTTTTTCGTATAATTTGATAAAGTTATAGATGGTATCCTATTGAATGGAGGTAACTAATGTTAATCTTTTATTTTCCTTTTGCACTGTTTATTTTATTTATGATTAATTCTATGACAAATACTTTATGCCTTCAAAAAGAAATACCTGAAGAGAAGCAGCCACAAGTATTTCGTACAATAAATGTATTAATAACTATATTATTAACATCTTCCTATATGAAAATCCTCCTCACATAAAGTGAAGAGGATTTTTTTTAGGTGTTTACTTATTTCGTCGATCCTAGCAAGGTGTTTTCACTTTTCTACTTACCAAGCCCAAGATGCACCGATAATCACTAATAAAATAAATAATACAACTAATAACGCGAAGCCTCCAGTATAGGCATGAGCCATTTTAAACTTCCTCCTTTTGAAATAAGTTATTTGTTTATACTTGGCTTAAAGCCAAATTTATGATCGAGTATTATACTTTTAATTAAAGCCACGCTGCACCTACAATTACTAATAAAATAAACAGTACAACGATTAACGCAAATCCACCATGATATTTGTGTGACATGAAAAAACCCCCTTTCCAATGGACTACATTATCATATGCAAACTACCGTTGGAGCGAATGGGCAACAACCTTAAACTGTAAATTTTATTCAGGTAACAGAACCTCAATAAATTAATCGTCACTAAGGTAAGGCATCTAAAAAAACTTGGTTTCTCTCTTTTTATAATTGAAGTTCGAAAGCCTTAGTTTTTTTATACCGCGACAATTTCCAAATTGTGATAATGTAAAACAATTGAATTATGCCTTACTTAATATTGGTATATGTACCTAATCATTATTTTGTTTGGACGTTTGCCCCCTATTATTGAAATTTACTTTTTTTTCATTTTTATGCTATAGTTAGCATTGTGTCAATTTTGATGAAAAGTTAAGGAGAGTTGGAACTATGAAAAAGTTAATTACCGCATTTACCCTAACCGGTCTTTTAGTGTTGTCAGCCTGTAATGGTGACGGAGCTAATGTTGCCGATACTGATGAAAGAGTAATTGCAGAAGTGGAAGGGCAAGTAATTACAGAAGCAGAACTAATTAATGAACTTAAAGAAAGACACGGAGAAACAGTAGTTGGATTATTAGTTCAGAAAAAGCTTTTTAATGCACATGCCGAAAGACTTAATATTACTGAAGAAGATATAAATGAAGAACTTAATCAAATTAAAGAAGCTTATGACCTAACAGAAGAAGAAGATTTCCTTGGCTTTATAGCAATGCAAGGCTTTTCTGATGAAGAGGAATTCCGTGCATTAGTTAAACAACACTTAGTCATTCAAAAAATAGCTTCAGACGACGCTGTAGTTACTGAAGAAGACGTACGTGAAGAGTACGATGCAGGTAAAGAAGTAGCAGCAAGCCATATATTAGTTGAAGATCTGCAAACTGCAGAAGAAATATTAGAAAAGCTAAATGAAGGTGAAGATTTTGCTGAGTTAGCCACACAATATTCACAAGACCCTGGCTCAGGAGCAGAGGGTGGAAGCTTAGGTTATTTCGAGCGTGGACAAATGGTGCCAGAATTTGAACAAGCTGCTTTTAACCTTGAAGTTGGTGAAATCAGTGAACCAGTTCAATCTCAATTCGGATACCATATTATTAAAGTTACCGACAAAAAGCCTTATGAAGAGGATTTCGAAGAAGTGAAAGACGAGATAGAAGAAGTGCTAGCAAGAAGACAAGCTCGCCCTATTGAAGAAGTTCAACGAGAAATCCTTGAAGATGCCAATATTGAAATTAAAGACGAACAATTTCAACACCTTTTTAATTAAGTCTCTTCTTGAGTGAATTTCAACCAAAAATGAGCCACATCACGCAATATATAGTTTGCGAATGGTTTTGACGCAACTATATATTGATCTTAGTGGCGAGAATAATGAATTATGAAATTCATTGTCTTAAAAGAATGTTAATTTCTATTTAAAGGGGCTGTCGCATAAGTGTTTGACACTAGGTAAAACTTACCAAATATAGACGTATAAACTTATTATCCGTCTATATTTGGTGCCTAACGGTGTCTGACACTTTTTCGGACAGCCCTTTTTCTCTTTTATGACTTTTTAATGACACAACTATTCCCATTTTACTCATTATCTTTGTGGTTCACAGTATGGGGGGAGTGCGCAGTAAAACACCGGTTGAGGCACCAGAATTACAGTATCTGTAAAATGTATGCATCAAAACGCCGATTGATGCACAGATATTACAGTTTCTGTAAAATTCACGCATCAAAACGCCGATTGACGCACAGATATTACAGTTTCTGTAAAATTCACGCATCAAAACGCCGATTGATGCACAAATATTACAGTTTCTGTAAAATTCACGCATCAAAACGCTGATTGATGCACGAATATTACAGTTT
>SKOL01000613.1 GCA_007120055.1 Anaerobacillus sp. | reverse complement strand
GCTTTTACGGAACGAGTGATATCGGTTTCTTCTTCACTGAATGGCAGCACGGACATGCCGATTTATGGGACGATGTCGAGAAACTATTAAAAATTTCACCACTTACGTTTGCGCGTGATGTAAAAACACCAACACTGATTTTACACTCAGAGCAAGACTTACGTTGTCCAATGGAACAAGCCGAGCAATGGTATATCGCTTTGAAACGTCTCGGTGTTGAAACAAAACTCGTTCGTTTCCCAGATGAAAACCACGACCTTTCACGCTCAGGAAAACCGAAGCACCGCTTAGAACGTTTAGAGCATTTAATTGGATGGTTTGAGGATCGTAGGAATTAAGGATTTCACATTTATTTTGCATTCGGGGTGTCACTGTGGCACCTCTTTTTTTTTAACGGATTAGGGTTTATGGGTGAAATAATAGATGGGGGTGAAAGAGGTTACACTTCTTTCTTGGTTTTGGATAGTACCGTACCGAGTTTGAAAACATTAAATGACCAGCATAGGCGCTTGACCTCCACTGGTCACTGATTGAAATTTTAAACTTGAGAGGTAGTTTCAAATGTTGTTTCGGGGTCTAGAAGAGTCTTTTTAAATTACCAATCTCTCTTTCGTTGTTAACCGTTTTTTCCCAAATAAAATCTTTGTCTCTCTCAAAGCCTGAAAACGCTCGATAACTTCTTCATGCCTTTTTTCGCTTTTTTGCTCGAGCTCGTCCAACTTTATGTTCGTTTTTAGTAGCTCTCTCTTCATTTCTTGTTGTTCTCTCTTCATCTCTTGTTGTTCTTGCTTCATTTCTTGTTGTTCTTGTTTCATTTCTTGTTGTTCTTTCTTCATTTCATACTGTTCTTGCTTCATTCCTTGTTGTTCATTCTTCACTCCAGCTAATTCTTTTTTCATCTCTTGGTGTTCTTCACTTAACTTTGCTACCATGCCAATCAATTGCGACAGCATATTTTCAATTCGATCTAATCTTTTTTCGATCATCTCACTCAATTTTCTCACCTCCTTTTAAGTGTTATTATACTATTTTTAAATCTGATTTTCTATAGTTTAAATCTTTTGCTTCAGATCTGAAATAGGTGCTTAATACGACGGCAGAACGATTTCTTTATGTTATCGTATATGAAGTATGGACGACAAGTGTGAAAAAGATTTAATAGATGTCATTTCCAGCACCTGTACGGACATACGTTCCGTTATTTTTTAAAAAAACGCCATTTTGAATACCCTTGCGGACATACCATCCGTTATCACCTCAAAATCACGTTAAATTAACCATTCTTTACGTAAATTACGGAACGTATGTCCGCTCAACTCTAAAATCAAACCTCTTTTCGCCAAATAACGGAATAAATGTCCGCATCACCGGCGTTCCCAAACTTTTAGCAAGATTGACGGATACCTCCGCCCGTTTTTACAAACAAAAAGAAATAGCCCCCCCTGCGTCCCAGCAAAGTGAGCTATTTCTTGCAAAATTTCCGTATATTGACGTCCTAATTACGCACGCTTTTCTCAGTATCTAGTAAACCCACGTACATTGACGCTTTCATTATGCATGATTTTTCCATTTTCTACTAAACCCAGGTACAATGAGGCTTTCATTATGCACAACTTTCCCAATATCTAGTAAACTCATGCGCATTGACACACTCATCAAGCACACTTTACTTAATATTTAGTAAATCTATTCACATTGACGCGCTCATCAAGCCCCAACCTTTCCATTATCTAATATTTCCATCCGCAATTCATGTTGACGACCTGCCCTCATTCAAAATCCTAAAATCGCACGAACTTTTTGAATATACGTCTGACTGATGACCAAGTGTTTATTCTCAAAAGCTTTTAGTTTCACTTGAAAATTAGATGAGATGTCTCTAGAAATATGCTCAATATAAGCAATGTTGACAATAAATGAACGATGAATGCGCATAAATGTGTCAGGTAAACGATGTTCAAGTATTTTCAAAGGATGTTTTGCACTATATAAACCGTTTTCTGTACAAATAATGGTTTTTTTCTGAAAGCTTTCTATATATATTATTTGCTCGATTGGGATTGGGGTCCAGATTTCATCTCGTCTTCCCGCAAGATAAGAGATCGGTTCCGTACTACGGATCGAAAAGTTGGGAGGTAAAATCACCGTCACCACACCACTTAAACCAGTTGTATGATCTTCTAAAGGATATCCTATCCCATAATAAGGTTTACCGAAAACAGATTTATCTACTAATGACTCCACCTTTTGTTTTTGTAGATAAACTCGTTCAGATATACTACCGGAAGGAATTGGCTGCCCCTGTCTAATTTGGATGTCATGTTTACCTGGGATATAAGAAATATACCGATCACCATCTGCTACAGCTATTGACGCATCTTTCGGGACCCAATCCTCAATAAATTTAGAGATTTGACGTACAATGTGCTTTTCCAAGTTTTTCTTCAACCTCCTCATTTATTTTTATAATATTTTGAATAATCAAACTTATCATTATTTTATCTTCTTATATAAGCTTCTGTCAAATTTTTGTCACAAATTACCTCTTCTCCCTTACAATAAGAATATACTTTTCTTATTTATTTCTATTTATAAGTTAGTAATCTACCAAGTATGTACAAAAAGATCATTTTGATGATCTAAAATGTAAAATCAAGCGCATTTCAACCCCCAACTAACCATCTAGCTAACTATCTAAAAATGAAAGCGCTTTAATAAAAATAAGGAGGTCATTTTAATGTTATCAAAACCAATTTCAGTAAAAGGTACCGATTACAACTTACACAATTATGAGGAAGTCTACCAATCTTTTGATTGGAAAGAAGTTGAACAACAGTTTTCTTGGCACGAGACACAACTTGTGAATATGGGCTATGAGTTGATCGACCGTCACGCCAATTCAGAAAAAGCAAACAAGATTGCGTTACATTATTCTGATCCACACAAGTCTGAAAAGTATACGTTTAATGAAATGAAAGACCTCTCTAACCAAGCTGGAAATGTTTTAAAAAACATTGGAGTTACAAAAGGTGATCGCGTCTTTATTTTTATGCCACGCTCTCCTGAACTTTATTTTGCCTTACTTGGAACAATTAAGATCGGTGCGATTGTTGGACCTCTGTTTGAGGCATTTATGGAGAATGCCGTCCGTGACCGCTTAGAAGATAGTAGCGCAAAAGTACTTGTGACAACGCCTGAACTTTTAAATAGAGTCCCTGTTGAAGAACTACCTGACTTAGAAAAAGTAGTTATTGTTGGGGAAAACGTTAACGAAGATGAAACTTATGTTGACTTTTATCAGCATTTTCATAAAGCTAGTAAGGAATTAGATATTGAATGGGTGGACCGAGAAGACGGAACGATCCTTCACTATACATCTGGTTCGACGGGTAAACCTAAAGGTGTATTACATGTTCACAATGCGATGATCCAGCATTATCAAACAGCCAAATGGGTCCTCGATTTAAAAGATGACGATATTTATTGGTGTACCGCTGATCCAGGCTGGGTAACTGGCACTTCATACGGAATATTTGCCCCGTGGCTTGCTGGCGTAACGAATGTTGTTCGTGGCGGACGCTTTAGTCCAGACGACTGGTACCAAACACTTGAAGACTATGAAGTAACCGTTTGGTATAGTGCACCGACTGCTTTTCGAATGTTAATGGCCGCTGGTGAAAAAGTCATTGAAAAATATAATCTTAGTTCGTTAAGACATGTGTTAAGTGTCGGTGAGCCCTTAAATCCAGAAGTGATCCGTTGGGGAATGCAAGCGATGGATCTAAGAATTCATGATACTTGGTGGATGACAGAAACAGGTGCGCAACTCATTTGTAATTATCCTTCGATGGAAATCAAGCCAGGCTCCATGGGGAAACCGATCCCTGGAGTTGTTGCAGCCATTGTAGATGATAGTGGCAAAGAGCTACCTCCTAATCAAATGGGCAATTTAGCAATTAAAAAAGGTTGGCCTTCAATGATGAGACAAATTTGGAATCGCCCTGAAAAATATCAATCTTATTTTCTTGCAGGAGAATGGTACGTCTCCGGAGATTCTGCCTACATGGATGAAGACGGCTATTTTTGGTTCCAAGGAAGAGTTGACGATGTCATTATGACTGCTGGTGAGCGAATTGGTCCATTTGAAGTCGAAAGTAAACTTGTCGAACATCCTGCAGTTGCTGAAGCTGGCGTCATTGGAAAGCCAGACGAAGTTCGTGGAGAAATTGTAAAAGCTTTTATTACTCTCCGAGACGGATATCAATATAGTGCAGACCTAGAAGAAGAAATCCGTAATTTTGTTAAAAAAGGTTTAGCCGCCCATGCTGCCCCAAGAGAAATTGAAGTTCGCGACAAAATCCCGAAAACACGTAGTGGAAAAATTATGCGCAGAGTCCTAAAAGCGTGGGAGCTCAACCTCCCTACCGGAGATTTATCGACGATGGAAGATTAATATTGCCTATAATTAGCTAGACAATTCCTATTACTAATGAAAGATAAATAGCGTGTTTACGCAAATACGGTTAAAAGACATTGATGAATTGACAACTGCGCCCCTATCAAGAAACATTGGAAATAGTGTAAAAATACTAAACGGCTTTAGGCCTCTATTCAAGGGGACTAAGGCCGTTTAATCCTTAAATGGTTTAAGGGTTATAGACCCCCACCTCAACGCGCAGCGTAGGTGGGAACTTTTAATCAGGTGGAATCGAGACCCCATCTGATTTCTCGATGTTACAGTCTGCTGAAACGAGTTCGCTTCAGTTTTCAACTAACACCTTCGTTGAAGAAGAAAAATTAAATAATCCACTGGTAATTAACAAACTTTAAACTCTGGCCATGCATTTTAAATTCTTCATCACTTGTTGATATATGTTTAAATCCGTTTTTCTCCAAGATCTTTTGTGAGGCGATATTATTAGTTGTTGTCTTTGCTAATATGTGTTTTATACCTCCTTCTTTCATAATACTTAATAATAGTTTCAATGCTTTATTAGCAATTCCTTTTCCAGTATGTGCTTCTCCCACTCTATAACCGAGATATCCTAAATTGCGAGATTTATCAATATCTACCACATTCATTCTACCAACAATTACTCCGTTTTCATTTTTAATTAAATAAAAATATGATAGCCCTTTAACTTGTTCTTCCAGTAAGGCGTCATGCCTTGTATTAAAGAATTCCCAATTATAATAATCATTACCACGACTTGGTACCATTTTTTCAAAATAATCTCTATTTTCTAGTTCAAATTCATATAACATTTTAGCATCAATCTTTCTTAAAACTTCCAATGTAATATCCATAATTACCTCCACTTTATGTTATTGATACAGATAAGCTTTAATGTCATCCTCAAATGCTATTAGAGTAGCTTTAGCGATAGATATAAACTAGATTTTATTACATATAGAACAACGGAATAAACATTAATTGCATTGAAATATGAGCAAACATGTGAGAGACGATCGCATATTCTAAGCCTTTCTTCCAATAAAGGTAACCGAAGATTAATCCGCCAATTCCATTTAATAATAAACCTCTAATAAGTAGAATATTAGTTACCTCTCCATACATCATTTCAGTCGCTGGTAAGTGGCCAACGCCAAATGCTAAAGATGTTAATATGATCGCAACCCAATAAACCTTGCTAGAAATTTGCTCTTTTGATCTCTTAAGAATTTTCATAGATAACCATACGACTAGGGACATTAAAAATAATCGCATTAATATTTCCTCGAAAACACCTCCATAAAAAACCCCAGCCATTAAACCCATTAGTGAAAACTCAGGTGTGTTTTCTGCTAGTATTGGGATTTGATATTGAAAATAAAAGCGGTCAGAACCTGCTATAATGAAACCTAAGAAGATACCACTAATTATTGAAAAATAAGTTGCTTTCTTATCAATGACGACTTTTCCTTTACTGAAAATCGATTCTAAAATAGCGAATGAAAAGTCTGTTTTACGTGCTAGTTTAATGCCGATAAAACTTAAAATGAAAGCTACGATAAATAGTTGTAATCCAACAAAGATTGATACTAAACTTATTGACATAGGTAATGATTCCAAAATTTCATCATAAATAGCTGGCGATGTAGTCTGAAACACTTTTAATTGATATGGCAGTATTAACACTCCAGCTACAAAACAAAAAGCTGCTAAAAATAATGCAATTTTAACATCTAATTTTTTCATAAGATTTTTCTCCCCTGTTTGTGCATTCCGCACTTTTTAATCTATTTTTAGATAAAAATTCATCCGTCAGTGTTGCAATTTCATCTTCATGAAAATCATCTAAATTAAGGCATAATTTAAGCAAATAGCGTACGTGATGTCCATTTACTCTGTTAAAATACTATTTTTTTCACAAATAAGGTCTCTCTTGTCCTTAAGAGTTTACCACGTTGATAGTTCCATTAATCCTTTTCGTTACCCCACAACAGCATCTTCTTGTGCTATTGCTTATCGTTAAGTAAAGTACTTTAGATGCCATTATTTTCTTCCCACTTTCAAAATTAGTAGAAATTGAATGGTGAGTAGATCGGATTCTATTGTTCAATTAATTCATACCTTATAAATGAGCCATTATATTCTGCATAGATTATTTCCTCTAATTGTTCATTACCATATATACCAGTATTGATAGGTAGTGTATTTGAAACAAAATAGGCTTTTCTTTTTACCATTGGCTCTATTTGAGAAACTCTATCCTCTACTTTCCCTAAAAAAACAAACTCTTCAGGTAGAATCTCTTTTAATCTTCCTGTATCTCCGTAGATATAGTTTTCCTTAGAAATCATAGGCTTATAAGCCCATTGCTTTTCAATATCATCATTATTGCCTAGTTGATTACTACATCCTACAATTGATATAGATAAAATTATTAAACCAACGATATAGCAGAAAAATGAAACTCTAAGCTTTATCATGTTAATTTCCACCTTTCTAAGCAATTTCTTGTAGCACCAAATGGAACTGTTTGCCTTTTATTTGAGCACTTGCAGGAACAAACTCATCATTTACTGCTGACGACCTTCGTTGTTGTATTAACGCTTTCGTTTGTTAAATAAGTATTATATTTTTAATCTATCTTCAAGCACTATTTTTTATTTTTTCAGATGGGATATTGTCAAAGTAAATTTAAATATACCTAATCATTCATTTGCCCATGTAGACAACTACCTCCCCGTTTGTTGAACAGGAACAGCGACAGCTTCTTTCGCTATCGCACTCGTTACTTAAATAGGCTATTTGGTTTGAAAGCAATCTTCACATATAATCTCGCCTTCATTTTGTAAATATGCTTTTATTTCAGTCATTCCTCTACTTTCTGGATAATTCATTTTCACAAAAACTACATCGTTACCTTTAATTTCTTTCTCACATATAGAACATTTAGGTTTTATTTTAAACATTCATTGCCTCCACTTTTATAAATTCGATTAGTAAAAGTCTCTGTATTACTAACGCTCTCGTTAGTTCAAAACTTTTATTTCCGCAGCAGTAACATCTCTATTACTTTCGCTAATATCTACCTCTTCATTTAAGACAACTTTAACCGTTTGCCCTTTTC
>SKOL01000671.1 GCA_007120055.1 Anaerobacillus sp. | reverse complement strand
TAATATGATGGAACCTGTCAAAGAAGCAGTAGGTGACATGGACTTTCGTAATCCAATTGGATAACTAAAAGGAGTTCCGAGGGGCTGATTTGATCAGCCTCTTTTTAGGTCTATTTAAAAAACTTAAATAATTTCAGTTTTATCGCTATTATGTGTAATTCCGTAAAAAAGCTGGCGATTACTTAAATTAAAGTAATTATGAAATTAGCTTAACATAAGAATTAGGCTTGAAACTGAAAATGAGTTATAATTATCCTAAATACATTAGGCTTTTGGAGGGGGAAGATGAAAGACCATAAAGACGAATTAGATGAAGAACTAATAGATCGCGATTGGGAACCTTCGCCAGAAGACTTTTTACCTGATAAAAATGAAGAAGACGAAGACGAGCAATTTGAAAAAAAGAAAAAGAAAAATTGGGTAAAAATTATTTCGATTGTTATAGCGGTAATGCTTGTTTTTCAAGTAGTTGGAGTATTTTTAAGTACATATAGTATTGATGCGCTTCGTTTTTTACAAACATCATACCGCCTGTCACAACAAGCGGATATTCAAGTTTACAAAGAAGCAGTCGTAACGGTGCAAGGAGAACGTTCAAGGGGTACTGGGTTTGCTATTTCAGATGACGGGTTAATTGTAACGAATCATCATGTAATTGAAGGGCAAAACCAATTGATGGTTGGCTTTTATAAAGGGGAACTGTTTGAAGGAGAAGTCATTAGTAGCTATCCGGATATTGACATCGCCTTTTTAAAGGTTGACGGAGAAAATTTACCAAAACTTCCATTAAGTCAAAGTGATGCGACGAAAGATGAAGCGATATATGTTATCGGAAATCCGCTATCATTTACGCAAATTGCTAATGAAGGTGCAATACTTGATACGGGTGATCTGACGATTATTTCAGCTCCAATATACCGTGGGAATAGTGGTAGTCCTGTGATAAATATGGATGGAGAGGTTGTTGCAGTCGTTTTTGCAAAACGCCGTACGAATCAATATGATACGAGGTCTGTTGGTCTTGCGGTGCCGATTGAAATAGTAAAAGAGCACTTGCCAGATAGGGCGAATGAAAAATAAAAACCCTGCAGTTGATATTTTGTTATCGACTAGCAGGATTTTTATTTTTCAGTTCCTCCTAACGTTAAACAACTCGTGAATTATGCTTCTGCATCAAACTGATCTTCAAGCCATTCTAGGAGCTGATCTTCACTTTTAAAAACGACAGGATCGTGGGCGAAATTTCCGTCAACCGCTTTTAACTCGTTATTTTCGACGACAAAATCCCAGCCAACCTCTTTCGCATCTTGTGCTAGCATAATCACTTGCATTAGTTCATTCATTTTCATTGTTCATCCCCCTATTCGTATGGAAAAAAATATATACATTAATTTCTACCGTGAAGCGCTGTAATATACGTGTTTCATGTATTCGACAAGAGTTGACAACGTTTTTGAATTTAGATAACATTAAACCACTTATTTATTTTTTAGGGAAGGAGGAGGATTATATGGGAGAAGGTGTGCTCACGGTTAATAAAGTGCTTAATAATAATGTTATTATTGCAGATGGTAAAAACGAAGAAGAAACAGTCGTCATTCATAAAGGAATAGGCTTCGGAAAGAAGAAAGGCGATCAAATTCTATTAAATGATGTTGAGAAAGTTTTTATATTAAAGGATCAAAAAGAACAGGAGCAGTATAAAAAATTAGTTCCGTTCATAGAGGAAAGCTTTATTGGACTTATGAATGATATTATTCACCATATTCAAACGTCAGTAGATGGTAAGTTAAACGAGCACATTCATATTGCTCTAACCGATCATATTTATTTTACGATGTCTCGTATTCAACAAGGACTAGCACTAAAAAATCCGTTCTTACAAGAAACGAAGACACTGTATCCAAAAGAGTACACGATTGCAAAAGAAGTTGTGACGATGCTCAATGACCATAGTAGTGTAAAACTACCTGAGGAAGAAATTGGGTTTATTGCACTTCATATTCATAGTGCTGTTACTTTTAAAAGTATTTCTGAAATCAACCGTTATTCACAGCTTATTCACGAACTTATTAAAGTAATTGAACAATCGCTAGAAGTAGAAATTGACAGAGAAAGTTTAAATTACATGCGTCTAGTACGTCATCTTCGTTTTACTATTGAACGAGTGAAAAGCGGAGAGAAAGTAGAAGAACCAATAGAATTAAGAAAGGTGTTGCAAAAAGAATATCCTCTGTGCTATAATTTGGCATGGAAAGTGATCAAAGTGATGCAGCAATCATTAAAGAAACCTGTTTTTGATGCAGAAGCTGTTTACTTATCGATTCACTTGCAAAGGCTTTCTAGTAAAAGTGAATAATACAGTTCTAGTTTTTTACGTGTAACTGATTCGATCAGGCATGAGTAGGAAGAGACGAAAGTACAGTGACGATTTACGTATGTCATTTTAGGTCCTCTTTTTTACTATGTCTTTTTTGTGTTACGTCAAGAAACCGTTTACTATAAAGCTCTAAATAAAAATACAAAAGTTTATCTTTACGTGTAACTGATTCGATCAGGCATAAGTGAAGAAAGCTGCAAAAAGATGCTACTAATCTTTAAGATTACTAGATCCCAACTTGCGCTTTTTTCGCTTATGCCTTTTTGTTTTTTACAGATAGGATGAACCGAAAACAAAATTGAGAGGAGTAACATCATGTTTAAAAACTTATTTGGAACACTACAAAAAGTAGGGAAAGCATTAATGCTTCCTGTTGCATTACTTCCAGCGGCGGGTATTTTACTTGCTTTCGGTAATGCTCTGCAAAATCCCCAATTAACGGATCGTATCCCGTTTTTGGAGGCGAACTTTATTGTATTAATGGCTCAAGTAATGGAACAAGCTGGTGGAATTATTTTTGGTAACCTCGCTTTACTTTTTGCAGTAGGGGTAGCCGTTGGTTTAGCTGGTGGTGATGGGGTAGCCGGACTAGCAGCAATTATTGGATACTTAATCATGAATATTACAATGGGAACATATTTAGGAATCACACCAGAAATGGTAGGGGCAGATCCGGCATATGCGAATGTGTTAGGAATTGCAACGATGCAAACAGGCGTTTTTGGAGGTATTATCGTTGGTATTTTAGCATCAATATTGTACAAAAAATATTACAATATTGAATTACCTTCTTACTTAGGTTTCTTTGCTGGGAAGCGTTTTGTACCAATTATTACAGCGGCTACAGCAGTAATTTTAGGGATTGCAATGGTTTATATTTGGGGTCCTATTCAAAATGGTCTTAATACTTTTTCTTATAGTATGATTGATTCTAACTTAACAGCAGCAGCATTTGTATTTGGTGTCATCGAACGTGCATTAATTCCGTTTGGTTTACACCACATTTTCTACTCACCATTTTGGTTTGAATTTGGACAATATGTAGATGCGGCCGGTAATGTGGTTCGTGGTGATCAACAAATTTTCTTTGCGCAAATGAGAGACGGAGTTGAATTTACAGCTGGTACGTTTATGACAGGGAAATTCCCATTTATGATGTTCGGACTACCTGCAGCAGCGCTTGCGATCTATCATTGTGCTAAGCCAGAGAATAAAAAATATGTTGCAGGAATTATGGGTTCAGCGGCATTAACTTCATTTTTAACAGGGATTACAGAACCGATTGAATTTGCGTTTTTATTCGTAGCGCCATTATTATTTGGGATCCACGCAATTTTTGCTGGGCTGTCGTTTATGATTATGCACATTTTAAATGTTAAAATCGGTATGACATTCTCAGGTGGTATTATTGACTTCTTACTATTTGGGGTACTTCCGAACCGAACGGATTGGTGGTTAGTTATTCCGGTAGGTTTAGTGTTATCAGTAATCTATTACTTTGGTTTCCGTTTTGCTATTCAAAAGTTTAATTTAAAAACTCCGGGGCGTGAAGATGAGAATAATGTTGATACGAATAGTAATGGTAAAGTCGATGAGCTTCCATTTAAAGTTCTCTCAGCGATGGGCGGAAAAGAAAATTTAGATCATTTAGATGCATGTATCACTCGATTACGTGTGTCTGTCAAAGATATTAAAAAAGTAAATAAAGCTGAATTGAAAAATATCGGTGCTTCAGGAGTTCTTGAAGTTGGAAATAACATTCAAGCAATTTTTGGACCAAGATCAGAAAACATCAAAGGTCAAATTGAAGATATTATTTCTGGGAAAACTCCAGTGAAAATGGAAGAACACAAAGCGGCTGTTTTAAACAGTAAAGCAGCGCAAGAAACTTACGTGTTGCCTATGCAAGGAGATCTTTTATCTTTAACTGAAGTTCCGGATCAAATCTTCTCACAAAAAATGATGGGTGATGGATTTGCAGTTTTACCGAACAATGGAGAAGTTGTAGCTCCTGTAAATGCGAAAGTTGTTAACGTCTTCCCGACTAAGCACGCTATTGGTTTAGAGAGTGATGGTGGAAGAGAGATCATTATTCACGTAGGAATCGATACGGTGAAACTTAAAGGCGAAGGTTTTGATGTATTAGTAAAAGAAGGTGACATTGTTAAACAAGGTCAACCGTTAATGAATGTAGATTTAGATTACATTGAGAAAAACGCAGTTTCTGTCATTACGCCTGTTGTATTTACGAACTTAGCTGAAGGTGAAAGTATAAATGTTGATGACAGTACTGAACAGGAAATAAAAATTGCCAACTAATTAAGTGAATTTCATAATTACCAAGAATGAGCCACACCCCGCAATATATAGTTTGCGAATGGTTTTGACGCAACTATATATTGATCTTAGTGGCGAGAATAATGAATTATGAAATTCATTAAATAATATTAAGTGTCGAGCTCTTCATACGGGCTGGCACTTTATTTATTTACTAGGTTAGAAAAAAATTAGGAGATGACATGTAAATATGTTATAAAACTTATTTTTAAATCATAAGTGATAGGTAAAAGAAAAAAGGAGGGAGCGGATGATGAAGTATAAAATTCCATTTTTTTCAAGTGAGAAGAAAACTAGGATGAGTACGGCTACGGTAATTGACCAAGAAGAAAAAATGTTAGATGACGGTCGAATGATCAAAATTCAAAAGTGGAAGGAATCGAATTATATTTTTATTACTTATTTTTTTTCGATGGAGGAATTAGAAGAAAAATCAAAAGAAGAACTATATAATTACTTAGTTGCTAAAGGGGTAATGGTCAATCAATCTTATTCTAAAGGGAGAGTAACTTGTCAAAAATTTTTGGACGAAAATAAACAGCAGTGTTGGGGGTTAACGGTCATTGCAGATAGAGCGGAAGTTGAAAATTAAAGAAAAGAGCAGTCCTAGTAAGTGCAAATTACTTCATTAGCTTATTAAATCGTGAAACTAACGTTTAATGAGTTAGGTGAAGTAAAATCTACTTTCGGACAGCCCTTTTATTTTTATTAGGTAAGAAAAAGTTTGCTCACAAAAAGCTGTTTAGTTTTAAAGAAAGTTTTGTAATTGTCGTTACACTAATTTTGTCGTCCAGCTCTCAACGTTCCAAACATCAGTAGCTACATCTTGATAAAATTCAGGTTCATGACAAATAATAATAATACTGCCTTTATAATCTTTTAATGCTGCTTTTAATTCTGCTTTTGCATCAACGTCAAGATGGTTGGTTGGCTCATCGAGAATTAAAATATTTGTTTCCCGGTTAATCAGTTTACAAAGACGAACCTTGGCTTTTTCTCCACCACTCAGCACGCTTACCTTACTTTCGATGTGCTTCGTAGTTAAACCGCATTTGGCAAGAGCAGCACGAACTTCATATTGGGAAAGTGAAGGGAAATCGTTCCAAACTTCATCGATACATGAGTTGTTGTTTTTGTCTTTTACTTCTTGTTCAAAATAGCCAATGTGTTGGTAATCGCCCTTTTCGACAGCACCTGAAAGAGGGTTAATTTCACCGATAATACTTCTTAGTAAAGTTGTTTTACCTATCCCGTTTGCTCCGACTAAAGCAATTTTTTGTCCACGTTCCATACGAAGATTTAATGGTTTTGATAACGGCTCATCATAGCCAATCACGAGGTCATTCGTTTCAAAAATAAGTTTACTCGTTGTACGAGCAGGTTTAAAGCGAAACTCAGGTTTGGGCTTTTCTTTGGAAAGTTCAATAACATCCATTTTGTCGAGTTTTTTCTGACGCGACATCGCCATATTTCTCGTCGATACACGAGCTTTGTTACGGGCAACAAAGTCCTTTAGTTCCGATATTTCTTGCTGTTGTCTTTTGTAAGCCGCTTCTAATTGTTGTTTTTTCATTTCATATACACTCATGAAATGATCATAATCACCAACATAGCGATTTAATTCTTGGTTTTCCATATGATAAATGAGGTTAATAACACTATTTAAAAACGGAATATCATGGGAAATTAAAATAAATGCATTTTCATAGTTTTGTAGATAACGTTTTAACCATTCAATATGCTGTTCATCTAAATAGTTCGTTGGCTCATCTAAAAGAAGAATATCAGGCTTTTCTAAAAGCAGTTTAGCAAGTAACACCTTTGTTCTTTGTCCACCACTTAAGTCTTGAACATCTTTATCAAGACCAATATCGTCAAGCCCAAGTCCACGTGCAATTTCTTCTACTTTCGCATCGATCACATAGAAGTCGTTGTTTGTAAGCATGTCTTGAATCGTGCCCATATCTTCAAGTAGCTTCTCTAATTCTTCCGGACTAGCATCACCCATTTGATCGCAAATTGCATTCATTTCTGCTTCTAAATTAAATAAATATTGAAACGCACCTTTAAGCACGTCACGCATCGTCATACCTCGCTCAAGTACTGTATGTTGATCGAGATATCCGACCCGAACGTTTTTGGACCATTGAACTTTCCCTTCGTCAGGCTGTAGCTTTCCAGTAATGATGTTCATAAACGTTGATTTTCCTTCACCGTTTGCACCGATAAGCCCGATATGTTCACCTTTTAAAAGACGAAATGACACGTCATTGAAAATCGCGCGATCACCAAATCCGTGACTTAATTTTTCTACTGTTAATACACTCATGATTAACACCCTTTATTGTTTAGGGGTTGCCCCCGTAATTTATAAGCACACTTAATAGATTATAAACGAGATAGGACTTGTTTTCAAAGGTAAATTACAGAACTTCCCGAACGTGAAAGCTAATCTCCTTCAGGTGTAGGCGTATCAGGTATGTCTGGGGAAATCGAGATTAATGGGGATTGGGAGTATATTTTTAATTGGGGGAATAAACCTTTAAATTTGGTCCGTAAATAACGAGTTTCGGGAGAAAACTTAATATTGGGAGTGTAAGAAACAAGTTTCGGGAGAAAATTAAAGTCCAGGATAGGGATAAAATCAAAGGTTGCTTCGTAAAAGGTTGATAAGTAAGATGTCAGAGTAAAGTTATAAGAATAAACATAAAAAGAGGGGACCAAATGCTAAGCTTTTGGAACCCCCTCTGTAATCTTTGTTATTTTTTAACGGTTTCTAGATATTCATCATACGTCATTTGTTTGTCAACAAGTCCGTCTGGAGTGAATTCCATAATACGATTGGCAATCGTTTGAATGAATTGATGGTCATGGGATGCAAACATTAATG
>SKOL01000057.1 GCA_007120055.1 Anaerobacillus sp. | reverse complement strand
TTTGGCTAGGAATAATGTTAATTTTAATTTTTTCAGTAACATTAGGAATGCTTCCTGTATCAGGTAGAGGTACTTTTTTACATGTTCTTCTTCCTGCAATAACTCTCGGTACAGGTATTGCTGCGGAAATGACTCGGCTTATTCGCTCTAGTATGATTGAAATTTTAAGTCAAGATTATATTCGAACAGCAAAAAGTAAAGGGATCAAAGACAGAATCGTCGTTTTAAAACATGCATTCAGAAACTCGCTCATTCCTGTTATAACAATAACCGCTTTACAAACATCGACGTTAGTTGGTGGAACATTAATTACAGAAACTGTATTTTCTTGGCCGGGATTAGGACAATTATTAATTCAAGCTGTTAATACACGCGATATGGCAATCGTACAAGCCTCTGTATTTATAATTGCTGTAATCGTAATAACGATGAACTTAATTGCGGATTTGCTTTATCGATTATTAGATCCGCGTATTAAATATAATTAATAACAATTATTTACGATCTTCCATGAGTACTTTCTTTAAAATTAATTTTCTGATTAGTCTTATATTTGAGCAGGATGGATTGAATTAAAGAAAATATTTATGGGGACAAAAGAAGTAAAAAAGGAGGAATAATGATGGCGCAAATTTCTCAAACATCAACTAATCACAATATTCCAAAGTCATCAGTAGTTAGAAAGCGGCCAAGTAATGTTGAACGTTGGGTTAGACTCTTGTTAATGAGTAAAACAGGTACGGTAGGATTTATCATTGTTTTTTCAATGTTTTTTGTAGCAATTTTTGCTCCTATTTTAGCACCACATGATCCAGCTCAAATAAATCCAGCTAATATGCTTCAGCCTCCAATGTGGCTAGAAGGTGGTAATAGTGAACATGTATTAGGAACAGACAACCTCGGAAGAGATATATTAAGTCGAGTAATTTATGGATCACAAGTATCACTATTGGTTGGAATATCAGCAGTAGTACTCGCAGGTTTTATTGGTGTTTTTGTTGGACTTATTGCCGGTTTTTATGGTGGTTTTATAGATAATATTTTAATGAGATTAGTAGATTCATTTTTGGCAATCCCTAATATTCTTTTTGCTTTAGTTTTTTTGAGTGTGTTTGGCCCGAGTGTGGTCACTTTAATTGTGGTGCTAGGAGTAACCAACTGGGTAAATTATGCTCGACTAGTGCGTGGTGAAGTACTTAGCATTAAAGAACGGGAGTTTGTTAAGGCGGCTCGCTCCATAGGGGTAAAAAACAATAAAATTATTTTAAGACATTTACTTCCAAATGTACTTTCTTCGTTTATTGTCATTTCGACACTTAGTGTTGCTACGACGATTATTTTAGAAGCATCCTTAAGTTTTTTAGGCTTAGGGATTCAACCACCAACAGTGTCTTGGGGAGGTATTTTAAGTGATGGTAGAGATTATCTTGCAACAAGTTGGTGGTTAGCGACATTCCCTGGAATAGCTATTACTATAACCGTGTTAGGGATTATCTTTTTAGGAGATTGGTTGAGAGATGTACTTGACCCAAGGTCTCAAGGAATTCGAAAGTAATTAAGGGGGTTTCTACTATGGCAAATGAAAATAGTTTATTACATGTAAAAAATTTAAAAACCTACTTCCATACTGAAAACGGCGTTATTCCTTCTGTTGATGGAGTTACTTTTGAGTTAAATAAAGGTGAGACGATTGCCGTTGTAGGTGAATCCGGGTCAGGAAAAAGTGTTACATCACTTTCGATTATGGGTTTAGTAGGTTCTCCAGGACGGATTGAAGGTGGAGAAATCAATTTTGAAGGAAAAGATTTAACAAAAGCTTCTAAGCGGGAAATGAGGAATTTACGAGGAAATGAGATTTCGATGATTTTCCAAGAACCGTTGACATCATTAAATCCAGTATTTACGGTTGGTAATCAAATTTCAGAAGCAATTATTTCACATCAAAAAGTGAATAAAAAAGTAGCAAAAGAAAAAAGTGTCGAAATGCTAAAAAAAGTCGGTATTCCACGAGCTGATAAAGTGTTTGATTCATACCCTCATTCTTTGAGTGGAGGAATGAGACAGCGAGTCATGATTGCGATGGCTCTTTCATGTAATCCTAAATTATTAATTGCTGATGAACCGACGACAGCACTTGATGTTACAATTCAAGCTCAAATCCTCGAATTAATGCGAGGATTAACAAGAGAATATGGAACATCAATTATGTTAATTACCCACGATTTAGGGGTAGTAGCAGAAATGGTAGATAAAGTCATTGTTATGTATGGTGGTCAAGTTGTGGAACATACAGATGTATTTACTTTATTCCGTGAACCGAAGCACCCTTATACAAAAGGGTTATTAGATAGTACCCCAAAAATTCATGAACATAAAGAAGAATTACAATCTATTGAGGGGGCCGTTCCAAGCCCGCAAGATTTCCCGTTAGGATGTCGTTTTCATCCTCGTTGTCCGTATGCGATGGATAGGTGCATAGAGAATCCTCCTCAATTAAAAGAAGTTTCTGTCGGACATAAAGTACGATGTTGGCTACATGAAGAAAAAGAGGTGACACTCTAAATGAAAACAAAAGAGAAGTATTTATTAGAAGTAAAAGGTTTAAAGAAAAGTTTTGATGTATCTGAAGGCTGGTTTAAAAGAAAAAAACAATATTTACGTGCAGTTGATGGAGTCGATCTTTTTGTCAAAGAAGGAGAAACTCTTGGAATTGTTGGTGAATCAGGTTGTGGAAAATCAACAACTGGTAACTTAATTATGCACCTTCTTGAACCTACGGAAGGTGAAATAATTTTTGACGGAATGAATTTAAGTCAACTGTCTAGTGAGGAGCTACGGAAAAAGAGAGTAGACATTCAAATGATCTTTCAAGATCCATTTTCTTCATTAAATCCAAGAATGAGAGTTTTTGATTTAATTGCTGAACCTTTACGAACCCATCGTGTGGCGCAAGGGAAGAAACTGGAAGAAATGGTTCTAGAATTAATGGACGTTGTCGGCTTAGATCGTTCTTACTCTAGGAGATATCCCCATGAATTTAGTGGAGGTCAGCGTCAAAGAATTGGGATCGCTAGAGCGATTGCTTTAAAGCCGAAACTAGTGGTTTGTGATGAACCTGTTTCAGCTTTAGATGTATCTATTCAATCGCAAATTTTAAACCTTTTAGTAAAGCTACAAAAAGAATTTAACTTAACGTTTATTTTTATTGCTCATGGCTTACCAGCAGTTAAGCACATTAGTGATCGAATTGCCGTTATGTATCTCGGACAAGTTGTTGAGTTAGCGACAAAAGAACAGCTTTTTAAACGTCCGATGCATCCTTACACGGAAGGGTTATTATCTGCGGTTCCTATCCCAGATCCAACTTTGAGAGATAAGAAAAATCGCGTAGTATTAGAAGGAGATATGCCAAGTCCTGCAAACCCTCCTTCAGGATGTCGTTTTCATACACGTTGTCCATATGCAGAGGCAAAATGTAAAGAAGACTTACCAAAACTCACGGAAAAAGAAGAAGGACATTATGTTGCTTGTCATTATCCACTTAATAGCGGACAAGGAATTGTTGTAAATAGTTAAGTTTTGGAGGAATTGAATGAAGAATTTATCCCAAAAACAAAATGAAATGTTAAAGTTAATTGAGCAATTAGTGAACATTGATAGTGGATCTTATTTTAAAGAAGGAATTGATAAAGTCGGTAATATTTTAAAAGAAAAGTATGAAGAAAACGGTTTTATCGTTGAAATAGTAGAACAAGAGGAACATGGAAATCATTTAATAATTAAACATAAAGAAGCTTTAGATCCGAAAATATTAGTTGTAGCCCATATGGATACCGTGTTTCCAAAAGGCACGGTAGATAAACGACCATTTTCAATTGATGGGAATGTTGCCTTTGGACCTGGAGTTATAGATATGAAGGCTAGTCAAGTTACAGCGCTTTATGCGTTGAAAGCTTTGGTAGAATGTCAAGATGAGGCAATAAAAAATGTTGAAATTATTTTAAATAGTGATGAAGAGATTGGTTCACCAACATCACGCGCTCTTATCGAACAAAAAACAAAAGGGAAGAAATATGCATTAATTATGGAGCCTGCTCGAAAAGACGGTTCATTAGTGACGGAACGGCGCGGAGGTGGCTTGTATACGATTAATGTTAAAGGAATAGCAGCTCATTCGGGCATTGAGCCGGAAAAAGGACGAAGTGCGATTGAAGAATTAGCCTATAAAATTGTAAAACTTCACCAATTAAATGATCATGAGAATGGAATTTCAGTAAATGTCGGTTTAATCAAAGGTGGAGATTCTGTGAATACCGTATCACCTAAGGCAGTGGGGCGAATTGATGTTCGAATTTCTAAACCTGAACAAGCAGAAATTATTCATGAAAAGATAAAAGAAATATGTTCAGTTTCAGATGTTAATGGAACGACCATTGAATTAATCGGCTGTATCGATCGTCCACCAATGGTTAAAAATGAACAAACGGTCCAATTGTTAAATGTCATCAAAGAAGTTGGTAAAGAAATCGGCATAGAAGTAATTGATACAAAGACCGGTGGTGGATCCGACGCTTCCTTTACCTCGGCAAAAGGAATAGCGACTATTGATGGCCTCGGACCTGTTGGTGGCAATCCTCATAGTGACGAAGAATATTTGGAAATATCTACTTTAACGGAAAGAGCGTTATTATTAATGAAAACTATTCAAAAACTTTCGTGAAAGCAACAAAAAGTATAGTAGTAATTTTTATTAAGAATTCAATTAGAAAAAAACTGTCTCATTCGTGAGGCAGTTTTTTCTTTTTATTCCAAAAAAATAATATATAATGGAAATAACTAGAAAAGGAGGGGGATCTGATGGAGATTGAAGAAATTTACGGCGATCTACCGGTGTTAGAGACGAAACGGCTTATTTTACGAAAGTTAACGAACGAAGACTTAGAGGATATATATGTTTATGGCTCAAATGAAGAAGTTACTAAATACGTAACTTGGCCTACTCATCGTACTCTAGAAGACACAAAGAGATTTTTAGATTTTGCTTTAAAACAATATGAGTCTAATAATGTTGCTCCTTGGGGAATTGAATATAAAGAAAATGGTAAACTGATCGGTACGGTTGACTTTGTTTCGTGGCAGCCCAACCACAATAGTGCAGAACTCGGTTACGTACTATCGCCACAATATTGGGGAAATGGAATTACTACAGAGGCGACAAAAAAACTGATCCAGTTTGGCTTTGAGAAAATGGATTTAGTCCGTATTCAAGCGAGATGTTTTGTCGAAAATATTGGTTCTGAACGGGTGATGGAAAAGGTAGGAATGACGTATGAAGGTACTTTGAGAAAAGCAATGTTTGCCAAAGGAAAGCATCAAGACTTGAAAATGTACTCGATATTGAAAGAGGATTTTTACTCTATTATTTAATGATAGGCATGATACTATAATTTTAGAAACAACAGAACAATTTTTAAGCTTTAATTTGTATCATGAAGGCGTACACCTTGGGACAATTGAATGCTTTCGAAAATTATATATGTAAACAGAGGGGGTTCACAATATGTGTGACCCCCCTCTTATACTTTTACTTAGTGTCCACTGGAGACGGACATTTTGCCCGTTTGTCCACAAGCGGTGTCAGACACCATGTGAGAAATTCACATGGTGTCTGACACCAATAAAGATAAACTATTTCCTTCTTGCAAAGTCGACGAACCGAAATTTATCAGGTCTGTGTCGTGATTCGGTGTATTGAAATAATCTCGCGTCGTCAAGGTAAACATAGTTTTTTACGACGACGATATTAGCGTAACCTTCTAGATCAAGGAACTCGTGATCTTCTTCGGTCGGCTCTTCAACGGTAATTTCTTTTTTGGCAAATGAAATCGTCAGTCCTAGGTCTTCCTCAATATATTCGTAAATCGAGTTTTCACACACTTCCATTGTTAAATCTGGGATCATTTTTTTGTTAATAAAATCTTTATCAAGAATGACTTTTTCCTCGTCAAATTGGCGAACGCGAATGACTTCCCAAATTTTATCGGTCTTTTTTAGCTTTAATTGCTCTCTTAAATAGTCGTTAGGGTTGATAACCTCTAATAGTTGGACTAATGTTTTTGCTCGTTGCCCCATCTTACTTGCAAGTTCTTTAAAGCTGACTAAGCCGGAAATCGGAAAATCAAATTTTTTAACATCTAAAACGATCGAACCTTTGCCACGGACTTTTTGAATATAACCGTGTTCGGAGAGAAGGTTCAACGCTTTGCGTATCGTTTCTCTTGTTGTATCGTAGCTCTCGGCTAACTCATGTTCAGAAGGGAGCTTTGCATGAGCTTTAAGCTCGCCTTCCTGGATGAGCGAGACGAGGTCGTCATATATCTTAATGTACTTATTATTCATCATTCATCACCTACATCGTGGATTACTTCTTTTTTAAATGATAAACGATAGACTCGTACGGTTGCAATGTGAATTCTTTTTGTAAGTCTGAAGATGTTTCATAATTTGATAATAAAATCTTACTTTCATAGGAGCTTACTTGTAAATGCTCAGGTAACTTAAACACAGTTTCTTTACCGTAGAAGTTATTGATGACAAGTAAGATTTCATCTTCGTAAGATCGAGTGTATGCAAAAATTTGTTCATGATCAGCTAAAATTAATTGATAATCACCGCTTGTCACAACTTCGTATTGCTTACGAAGTTCATTTAATGCTTGATAATGGTAAAAAATTGAGTTTTCATCAACTAACGCAGCTTCGGCATTGATCAGCTTATAGTTTTCAGGAACACCGATCCAAGGCGTGCCTGTCGTAAAGCCAGCATTCTCAGAATTGTCCCATTGTACAGGGGTACGAGAGTTATCACGAGATTTACGTTTAATGATCTCCATAATATCTTCTTCAGCAACACCTTGTTCTTTCATGATTTCAAAATAGTTTAAAGTTTCAACATCACGGTATTGTGAGATGTTCTCAAACTTTGGATCTGTCATCCCAAATTCTTCACCTTGATAAATGTAAGGAGTTCCTTGCATCATATGAACCGTCGTTGCTAACATTTTTGCCGATTGTTGATGATATTCTCCATCATTTCCGTAGCGAGTGACAACGCGTGGCTGATCGTGATTACACCAGAATAAGGCATTCCAACCGCCACCTTTATACATTTCTACTTGCCACTTTGATAAAATTTGTTTTAATGCTTGAAAGTCGAAATCAGCTAATGCCCACTTTTCACCGTTCGGATAATCTACTTTTAAATGGTGGAAGTTAAACGTCATACTTAATTCTTTTCGTTCAGGGTTTGTATATTTAATACAGTGATCGATCGATGTAGAAGACATTTCACCAACCGTCATTGCGTCGTATTTTGAAAATACTTTTTCATTCATTTCTTGCATAAACTCGTGTACTCTCGGTCCATCTGTATAAAATTTACGGCCATCACCAGGAGCCACTGAATGATCATCGTCTAAAAAGCGTTGATCTTTAGAGATAAGATTAATTACGTCAAGACGGAAACCGTCGACGCCTTTTTTAAACCAAAAGTGCATCATATCATACACTTTTTCACGAACCTCTTCATTTTCCCAATTTAAATCGGCTTGTGTAA